>NZ_JAUBPR010000073.1:0-34188 GCF_036700845.1 Microcoleus sp. S13_C5 | reverse complement strand
AAGTTACATCAGCAAATATTTGGAATTGGTTTACTCACTGCTGTTATTGTACCTCACCTTTGTAAGAAATGCTATACTTTATAATTCAATGGAATTAGTCTGGCAGAAACCGTTGGTATGGAGCAAATTTAATTTATATTTATGTTCTAAATATTGTTTAACTTCAGGATCACAACTGACCACTATATCACCCTGCCTAAAACTATGCTTTGCCGGCAATACATTGATTTCATTGTTGTTAAAATGATTGTATTTTTTTGTATAAAATAGCAGATGAGCATTATACTCATCATTGTTAGCTACATAAAACTTTTTCAGTGTTGGTTGCTCTTGTTGCAGTTGCTTAAAGTACGATCCGTACATTAGTTGTGGGTCATTTTTTTTGCTCCAATCATAGATCATGCCCTGATGCCTGTAAATTTTTAAGTACAACATATCAAGATAGGGCAATGAGAATAACGCAATTATCATTAAAGCTAAAAAAGCTATCTTTAAATTCTTATTGCTAATGCTATAGTAATTAGCGATACTCTGCAAAAACTCGGCCACTCCTAAGCCAATCAGTAAAGACATCATCGGATATAAAGGTGCATCATACCAAGGCAATTTCGTTTGAGCGCTAGAAATAATTAGCAAATAACAGATTATTTGTAAAGAAACAAATAAGCTAAGTTCTTTTAATTTTGCTTTAGCACTCATTTGAGTCAGAATAAAGCAGGCAGGCAAAAAATAGATCCAAGGAATAAATTTTGAGTTAAAAAGAGCGTTGAGATAAAAAATAAATTCGCCTTTGTGGTTTTCCAATGATGATAAATATCGCCCTGTAACTTCAATTTGTAAAACAGCTTTAATGTAACCCGGATTAGAATAATTCCTCAATATATAATAACTAGACACTACAAGTATAAAAAATGTAGCTGCTAAATAAGTTTCTCGCGCCAATAAAATTTTTCTAAGTTTTCTTCGCCAAGCCGTATAAATTAAAAGCCCCGGTAAGAACATCAATCCAGCGATACTTTTAGTTAAAACTGCTAGGACTAAGGCAATAGTTGTTAGAACCAAATATAGAGAGCGCTTTTTCGGTATATCACTATGCAAATAGCTAAAGTAGGATAGTGAATAAATGACTATCCAAAGCACAAGCAGAGCATCGTAATCTCCTGTTCTGCCAACGTGCTCTCCTACAAATCCAATACAGGTGATTAAAACTAGAGCGCTCACCAGACCAATTTTAATATTTTGAAAATAACTATTGCAGAATTTTAATAAAATGAAGGTCGTAGCTATCCCAGATATTGCAGAAGGAAATCGCACGGCAAATTCGTTCACACCAAATATTTTCATGGAAGCTACCATCAACCAGATTAACAGGGGTGGTTTGGATTCCACATATCTGGTTTTCCATCAAAATGAGTCACTAAAAAATTACTATTAATGAGCATTTCGAGGGAATTTACAGCTAATCTCGATTCATCCCACATCCGAATTGTAGGCAAGTGGAGACGAAACAAAAAGACACCATAGCTCAGGATAAACAAGATAATAATAGTGATTGATTGTTGATGCTCCAACAGCCAACAAATAAAGGACGAAAGATGTTTGTTGAACGTTGCCTTAAGCTGAGTAGTCATCAAGTTCATAAATTTTATAAATTTTATTGTTGTTGCTTGATTGTTGAAGCATGTATAATTAATTAGGCTGGCTTTTGCCAAGCGTATGCAGTTTCCGTCCCCAATGATTCAGGTTTATGCAGCCAATAACTCACCCAGGTTAAAGGACTGAGTGCAGTACAAAAAAATAGGCGCTTGAGAGGAGATAAACGGGAGAAAGCAACATCATGACAAATTACCGTCAATGGATTAATAAAAGTCGCAGAGCTTTGGCAAGGAAAACCAATTAATGCTGTCAGTTCATCGAGCGTATATCCACGCCGGACATGACCCCATTCTGCCATCACCTCCGCTTCCGGTGGGCAAAGTGGTTTCATAAATCCATAGTAGGGAAACCGCCAATTTTCATTGGGAGTGCTCACTAATAAAAATCCCTTGGGTTTGAGCACTCGCAGCGCTTCTGAGATTGCTTTTTGATGGTCGGGAACGTGCTCGATCACGTCAAACATCGTTACTATATCAAATGATTCATTTTCAAACGGTAAATTCGTGGCATCACCGCAGATGAAGCGGACTTTTTCTTGTTGGTTACAAGGGGCATTTGCATATTTAGGATCGAGGTCAATGTTGGTAATCTGTGCTTCCGGATAGAGTAAAGCCGTCAAGCCGCCTTGACCGCCTCCGACTTCTAATACTTCTTTACAGGGAAGGTCAGGGGCAATTCGGTAAATTGCTCGCATCTTTTCCCGATAAAAGAATCCTTGAGTCAAACCATGAGGAAACGGGTTGCGGCTCAGGAAATCACCTAAAGGTTTTTTATAAGTTAAATTAGATAGCTGCATTTTCATCTCTCCTTTGAAAGTTTCTATAAATTAATAAGCCTTCTTAGAGCGATTTTTCAAGTAAAAGATTAAACCTGAAAAATAGCCAAATATTTCGCTAAACACCGTACTATACCGATTTTGAAATCCCTGGAAAACTCCCGAAAATACCAATTTGGTATAGTACCAAGGTAAAGAAACTAAGACGCGATAGAGATTCCCCCAATGTTTGTACCGGTTGAACTGAACTAAGAGAGCAGCAACGTGCCCCTTCATGTACTGATACATCTGGCGCTGTAGAGTTGCTAAATTGCCTCGGTGATAATGATAGACAACAGCAGCGGGTTCATATAAACACAGCCAACCTTCTGCCAAAATTCGATACCAAAATTCCGAATCTTCACTGCATCCAGATGCCCCCGCCCCTAAGCGCTCATCAAAGTAGCCCACTTGATTGAATGCTTCTCGCCTGAGCGCCATATTTGCACCGGCCCCAATCTGCCACACAGGAACGCCGATGTTTTTTGTCTGATTAAAAAACTGAGCGTCAAAGGTTAAGGGGCAGTACCCACGATGCAGGCCACTAAATTCTTTTTCAAAGATAACTTGAGAATCAGTTGCTAACTCTGCCGGGAGAACTAGACCCGTAACTGCCATGATTTGAGGATTGCTGAAACTGTGTTGCAAGCGGATAATCCAATCAGGATGCACCTCTACGTCATCATCAGTAAAAGCAATAATTTCTCCACTACTGTAGCGGACACCTGTATTGCGGGCAACGCTCAAACCGGGGCGGGGTTCTAAGAGATAGTGAACTTCGGAAAATTGAGCAGCAAGTTGGCGAGTGGAATCAGAAGTTGAGGCGTTATCGACGACGATAATTTCGTGAAGGGTTTGCGATAGCTTTTGGAGCGAGCGCAGACAATTGACCAACTGCTCCGGGCGATCGCGTGTACAAATGACCACAGACACCGTTTTTGCTTCTCCCTGAGAATTCGACAAATGCTGGCTCATGGTTTCTAGCGGGGCTTCCAATGCCATTAAAGACTGAAGGTTGTAGGATCTCCCATCAGGTTGACCCTTTAACCCCAAGCGATCGCGCACTGCTGGAGTAATCGCTTGCAACACTCGATGAGCAAGTTCTGTCGCAGGCATGGGTAATTGTTCAGCTAAAATCTCCTGTTGGCCTAATGGAATACCATGCCACCAAAACACTAAATGTAACCCTTGAGAATTGGACTCAGCCATTAAATTAGGCAGGCTCTCACTCACATCAATGTGCAGAATTTTCCAGGGGAGAAAGTTACTCATCAGACTTTTAGGGAATATATTTATAGATAATCAAGTTAACTTGCTTTGAGATTAGAGGTCACTTTTTTAGGAGCAGTCTCCAAAAACATTTTTTCAACGTCGGTTTGTTTCGTTAAGTATTTAGCACCTGCTATGCTCAAGTAAAATGCAGATACGAAGAAAAATTTTAAGGAAGGTTTAAAATTTATTGCTTCTCGGATCTGTGCTGCCATGCTGCTAAACTCTCCGCGATTGAGGAATTTAACAGCATTGGCTAAACCTGAAAAAGCCCAAAAATCTCTAATTTTTGCCGATAATTCTCTAGCTCGTTCAGGAGGCAAGTAGGGCAGAACCATCTCATACGCTTTCCGCAAATCTTGCAGATCTTTACCCGTCTGCACCGATTTTCCGCTCAAAGAAGTAATACCTGTGCGGTAAGTTGCTAGAGGTTCTACTTCATACCAAATCGGGTAGCGAGCGGCAATTCTTACCCACATTTCCCAGTCTTCACCGCTACAGGAAATGCGACGATCAAAACCTCCTAATTCTTCATAAATTGCTCGGCGGACAGCAATAGAAGGGGTTTGGATCGGATGGCGGATAGCAATGCGCTCTAAAGCATTATTCAATAGGCCACTTTCTGCTTGCTCTAATTGAGAAATTCGCTGCCAGTGACCATTTTCATCCATAAAGATATGGCGGCAATAAGCTGCACCAATCTCTGGATGTTCTAGAAAACCTTGTTCTAGTTTGTGGTAAAAACCATCGCGCACACCGTCATCCCCATGCAAGATGTGCACCAAGTGACCGCGCGATCGCTGCAAGCAAGTTTCAAAATTACGGATGTAGCCCACATTTTTTTCTTGTCTGTAAAATCCGACTCGCCCTTTCCCCAATTCCTGAACAACTGCTGCCGGCTCGTCCTGGGTAGAATAATCGTCCACTACTTCAATTTGCATGATCTCCGGTCCTGGATCTTGGGCGAGGACGTTTGCTAAAGTTTCGCGCAAATAATTAGCGCAATTGTAAGTAGGAATCATCACAGACCACAGGGGACGAGGCTCTCCCTCTGGAATTGGATCAATTTTGGCTCGATATAGCTGTTCTTCACTCATTGCAACTCAATAGTAAATGTGAACTTAACTAGCGATTCTGGCACGTCCCAATAACTCTCGGCGTTCCTGCGGGTTCATGCGGATCATCCGGTTAATTCCGGCCCACTTACCGCGCACAAAACTTTTGTTGATCTCCACTTCCGCCGGATTCATTCGCCCCAAAGCCGTCCTTAAGGATTGAATTACGATATTTTGGGAAGCTTTCACCCCATCCCCAATAAATTTAAACAGCCAATCTTGATAAGAACCCGACCACAGAAGAGAATCGCCCAAAACTTGAGAGGTTCCTAAACCGTAGTTAATATCTATCAAGTATTTTTGAGAAGTACGCCTAGCCGGAATAAAGTGTTTTAACTGGCAATCAGGAGTGTACCAAAGGTCGTATCCCGCTCCGTAAATCCGCAAAGCGATTTCCACATCTCCCCCTGATATGAGCTTGGTTCCGATGCGATCGTGAAGCAGCGGTTTATCAATCCAACCCGTATGAGCGAGGGCTCCTCTATTCAGCACGATTCCTGCTCCCACGAGACAAGATTTTTTTTGAGGTTCTGTGCCGTGTTCTTGTTGTGCGAAGGAGTAACCATAATTCAATACATATTTAGGCGGTGGAGTTTCCCAATCTAAAATCACTCGACCACCAAAAGCGCCGCAGGCAGGATGAGTCGCAGCAAATTTAACAGCTTGCTCCACCCAATCTTCTGCGAGAAAGCAATCGTCATCTACGAAAGCAATCCAATCAGCAGTTGTGTTCTGAACGCCACAGTGGCGGGCATAGGTTAGCCCTTGCTTTGTTTCTGATATTGTAGAAAGATAGGGAATTTTTCCAGACACTCGATATTTTTCGACAACTTCCTGCGTGTTATCCGTGCAGTTATTATCGACCACTAACACCTTCCACTCTAACTCGGGCGACACTTGCTGTTGGGTAAGGGCCGATAGAGCTTTGTTTAGAAGAGGAGCATTGTTATAAGTACAGATGACGATATCAATGGGCGGAAGCTTAGTCATATTTAATTGTCATTTCCTATATTGAACCAGAAATAGATTTCTGAAGCAAATCTCCTTTTTTTAGACAAATTGCCGCCGAATCTGCTCGATACGTTTTAAAGAACGGGGGTACTCGCCAAAAAGCCCTACGATACCACCCCACATTTCCGCTAAAATCATCGTTGGCGGCAAAGGATGACAGCCCCTAATACTCTTTTGCAATTCATCTAACTGATAGCCAATCCACCAAGTGATCAGCCGGATTAGCTGCGATCTCTTGGCAGGATCGGTCTGATAGGATTTTACCACAAAAGCCATAAAACCTAACCCCCAAGTCCAATACTGGCGGCGCAGTTTTTCATATTCCCGGCGGTGTTGGTGAAACACCAGATAGCGAGGTTCATAGACGAGGGGGTAGCCAGCGCGAACGACTCGATAAAAAATATCTAAATCGCCACCGCCGGGGAGGGGCGCACCTGTATCGAGTGCATCATCAAATCCCCCTATTTTCAGTAAAACATCGCGGCGAAACGCCATATTGCAGCCCGCTCCAAATATGCCTGCACCACAGGGGTATAACGGATTGTGAGGTAAGATTTTGCCATAACGAATTTTCTCAAATCCGCGCCGAAAACCGCCCCGACTTTCAAATAAAATTTGGGCTTCAGTGGCTAACTCATAAGGTAGCACTAATCCTGTAAAACCACCCGCATCGGGATTTTCTGCCCAAGCTTCCCTCAATCCTTTTAGCCATTGGCGATCGGGCGTAACATCATCATCCAGAAAAGCTAATATCTCCCCAGTTGCTTCCTGCAAGGCGCGATTGCGAGCGAAGTCTAAACCTGGTTTTGGTTCCCTGGCATAACGAACTCCTGGTATAGAATCTACCAATTCTTTAGTTGTTTCATTAGAAGGTGCATTATCAATTACTAACACTTCAAAGTTAAGATTTTCACCTGAAATAGGTGTTTGCAACTTTAGTAAATATTGCAGGCACCGTGCCAGGTTATCCGGGCGGTCTTTCGTACAAATTGCCACTGTCAGCGAGGGAAAGCGATCGCCATTTTCGGCATGATTTAACTCTTCTATAATCGCTTCCTGAAGTAACTTAGCGCCGACTTCCCGCTCGATCATTTTAGCTAAATCTTGAGGAGCAAGGACGCTCTTTGGAGGAAGAGGCTGCATGATCAAACCAACAGCCTTATCTTTTCGCCGCACCACTAAGGCAATTCCTGTATCTTCCTGAGAAATTGTCAGAGTGGGAAGGGGCTGTGTGACTTCAATGTCAATAATCGGATAAGGCATAAGTGATTCACCAAATTCCTATTAGTTTTATAAGTTGCGGTGTTGCAGGTGATAAAGCTTGGCAAACAAGCCATCGAGTTTTAGCAAATACTGGAGGTTCCCTTGTTCGATGGCCCTGCCCTTTTCCATCACAATAATTTGATCGGCATTTTCAATCGTCGATAAGCGATGAGCAATGACAATGACGGTGCGGTTCTGGCTGAGCGTGTTGAGAGCCTCCTGAATCAAGTTTTCAGCAATACTATCTAGAGCATTCGTTGCTTCATCCAGAATTAGAATATCGGGGTCGCGGACAATCGCGCGAGCGAGGGCAATACGCTGCCTTTGTCCGCCAGAAAGGCGAACGCCGCGATCGCCGACTTTTGTGTCATACCCTTCCGGCAGTTGGCTGATAAAATCATGAGCATTGGCAAGTTTTGCAGCGTCAAAAATTTCTGCCTCCGTTGCTTCCAAACGCCCGTAGGCGATATTATCCTTCACCGTCCCGCTAAAGATATGAACCTCTTGGCTGACAATCGCAATTTCCTTTCGCCAGTCCGTTAAATTTAGTTCTTGTAAGGGGATGTTGTCAATATAAATTTCTCCTGAACTTGGCTCGTAAAAGCGACACACTAAGCTGATAATGCTCGATTTTCCCGCACCCGATGGTCCCACTAAAGCAGTAGTTTTGCCGCGTTTAAACTCGATGGAGACATCCTCTATTGCAGGCTGATCTTCAGGATTATAAGTTAAGGAAACTGACTCAAAATATATCGCCTGCTTTAACTTGTCAAAGGGAACAGTACCAGAGCGGATATAAGGTTTATCAGCAGTCTCTAAAAAAGACATCACCAGTTCTGCTGAACTGGCGGTAGATATTAAACCTAGCCTCGCTACATCTAGTTGTTGTACCTGCGGTTGCAAGCGGTAGAGTATGAATAAAAAAGTCAGCAGCGTTGGCATAGCTGACTGGTTTTGCAGGAGGGCGAGCGCCAAAATTGCTAGCAGAAGGAGTGCGGAAAAAACTTCATAGAGCGGATTGATGAGCCCTCCCAGCATATCGAGTTGCAAAAAGGTGTTTCGCACCTGCTGGGAAGCGCGATCGAAGCGCTCTTGCTCGTAAGGTTCCCGTCCAAAGGAGCGGATGGCTCTCATCCCCCCTAATCCCTCCCACATTCGGATAGCGAGCTGAGAATTGGCGTCTACAGCTTGCTGTGCCAGATGTTTGACTCGGCGGGTGACAAATTGGATGAACTGTGAGATGAGGAAGAGCGCTATAGTGATAATTAAGGTGAGTTGCCAAGAGATGAGCAGTAACAGGGTGGCCAGGACAGTAATCGTACAAGCACACGTAATCAAGTTAACAAACAAACTCAAAGCTTTGCTAGTCTGCCAACTCTCTGTCGCCAAAATATTCATAATCTTTCCCGATTCGCTGCGCTCTAAGAAAGAGTAGCTCACGGTTAAAGTTTGGTTGAAAATTTTGCAACGCAATCGGTGGCTAATTCGTGAATTTAACCATGCAAAAAGTATAGAATTACTATAGACAATCAGGTTTTTAATCAGGATGCTAACTAAAATACACAATGGGATGATTAAGACGCGGTAGCCAGCAGGGACAGCAGCGAATATCTTGTTCAGAGAATCAATGAAAGAATTGCCAGTTATAACCTGAGCTTGCTCTTGCTGTAAAGTTTGCAAAAAGGGAATGAATAAGCTAATCCCAAAGCCGTCGGAAAGGGAAGCAAGCATACCCAAGGAAATCATTGCCGGGATTGCCCAAGGGTATATCTTGAGGAGGGGAAGCAGAGTTTTAATAGCCTGAATTTCTTTTTTCATAAGACAACTCTGCCTGTGCCGATGGAGTGGCGCTAATGTTCACTTGAGGGAGCGTGTCAATATCTGCTTGATTTCGCTTGACAATGCGGGAAATTGAGCGGTGAAAAATGTTCCCAATCGTTACCATCGATTCGATATTTTTGCGCCGATTCTCAACCAGCAGCTCTCGGCTGCTCAGTTGAGAGTCAGAGGATGGTCGCTCTTTTGAACTCAGAGGGGTCTCCAGAGCAGCTTGAGGTTTCCAAAACTGGGATAATAGGTTTAAAAGGCTCTTCCCCAATACTCTGTAAAAACCATAACGGGACAACGGTGAGATGCACTCAGCTTTTAAAGCTTGGAATAACCAAAATAGCGCGGTGCGATCGCGGCCATTCCGACTACTTTGGTGTGCTAAATACATCAAAAAATTACTGGCAGACAATCGGTGTAGGAACTCTGGAATTTCAGGATGCCGTTGCTTTACATGTTGCAGCATTAAGGCGTGAGACTTCGCCATCACCACATAATTGCTAGACATACTGCTGTAAACTTTGCGGTATCCAATTAGAAATTCCGGCACGACTCCGAATTGATAGTATTCTGCCAGTCGCAGGTACAAGTCCCAATCTTCACAGCCTTGAGCACTCTTCTCTACATAGCTCGTGTCGTAAAAGCCCACCTTATCTAAAGCAGAACGGCGGATCATCGAAGCGCTAGCATTGCCTAAAAAGTTGTGGCAAATTAAGGTTTCATAAACTTCACCTTCAATCGTAAAAGCGCGGATTCCCCCGGTTAAAAATCCCTTTTCATCAATATCTAATGACCAAGAATAGACGACTCCTAGGGATGGATATCCCTCCATCATACATTGAATTTGTTTTTCTATGTTTTCAGGATACCAAATATCATCGGCATCAATGGGGGCAATATATTCTCCTCTCGACTTGTGAATTCCTAAGTTTCGAGCAGCAGCGACCCCAGCATTTTGCTGTTGCACAAGCTGAACGCGAGAATCCTTTTTGCTGATTTTTTCGACAATTTCAGCGGTTCGATCCTGGGAACCGTCATCGACTACTAAAACTTCAATTGCGGAATAAGTTTGAGCGAGAACAGATTTCAGAGTTTCTTCAATAAATTGCTCAGCGTTGTATGCAGGGATAATGACTGAGACCAGAGGCAAAGAGGGGGATTTGGGAGGATCGGGCTGCATAAGGTTTTAACAAGGTTTTTCAATATTTTTGTTGCTTTTTAAATTGGCGGATATACTTTTTACTTCTCGCAGTCAGGACTTAGACATTTGCTGCAAGAGACAGCCAAGACCCGCTAAGAATAATTGTACTGCATTCTCAGTCCAAAGTCAATGGTACATAGCACGTTTAAATAAGTAAGTTGTGCAAATCAAGACAATGCTGATAGACTAAAACAAAAAGTCATATTCTTAGAGGTAAAGAGATGTCAATTTATAAATTCCACGAGAGTAAATAAAAGCTCCCGAAGTGACAAGGATTTGTTTCTAACCAGAAGTGTTAAATGTTACAATTTTTTACCCAACTCTAAAGTAATCCTATAAATGTATTAACTTTTATAAAAAAATACCGGAGTTAATTTTTATAGTGCGTAATATCTGTGTTATTACTACTTGTAATTATTTTAATTTATCTAGGTAAATAATTAGATATTTACAAAATATTTCTTTTGTGTATACCTGGAAAAAATGTGAGTACAATACTTCGGACGGCTTTTGAGCGCGAACCGTATAATAAGGGTTTGGAGGCTCCAAGGCCATCGAGCTACTAAAGGAAAATCGGGGGTTTCAGACTACGAACTAAAAACGGTCCGGACTATTTTGAGTACAGTTGGTAAAAGAAACATACTGGAAGAAAATTATTCTTGTTTTAATAATAAATATTAAAACAAGAATAAAGCCATCTATCGCATTGTGCGACGTAGAAAAGTACACATATTTTCTATGAGCCAAATCCAAATCTTCCGTTTGTTGTCGGTTACAAATGAAAAATTAATCACGTTATTAATTATTTATTTATAGTTCCACCTATCCCATCAATTTTTAAGCCTCTATCGCTGCATACCTTAGGATTTTTCCCCAAAACTTATAAAAAGCAATAGTTATAAAACTTCTTCATTTCTGACAAAAGTGAACTATAATTATAGATGGTTGAAATGTAAACTTGTCTCCCCAAATAAAAAAATATCGCCATTCTTTGTGGTAAAATACCCAATAAGCGTTCTGTTATTCCTTATATCTGACAATTCATCAAGTTATTGATTTTTTATTTCGCACTATTCGCAAATTTTGGCAACAGCAATTCAATTATGGTAGAGTTGCTTTTTTGTTTCAGCAAATTATCTCGAAACGCGGGGCTAATGGGAAACTACAACATTCGTCATTTAATTTGAACTTGCTAACTTATCCATTTTTACACGCACCGATCTTTTAAAAGCTATTAATTGCTGCATTGTTTTTAGTTTCTCAGGAAGGAATTGCGGCGTCCTTGTTTTGGGAGAAAAACAATTTTATTGAAAAATAAATTTTTAGTAAGGAACAGCCGAGAGCACAGAGAGAATTAAGAGTTAGTGGGGTGCGTCGGGAGCATTTCAATGAAAGCAGCCAAGCTAGAAATTGGAGACAGGAGGCAGGAGGAAAGAGTCAGAAGGAAGGAGTCAGAAAAAATGTTTTTACCAATATGAGATGCTCCCAGTGCGTCTGCTTTGAACAGTCAATTATTAATATGATTAATTCGCTGGTGAGGCATTCTACAACTCAAAAACAGGCTCACCTGCCTGTTCCACAAAGAGTGAGTTTTCTGGTGGGTTGGCAGGATAATCCGCGCGTAAAAGGCTCATTGAGAATGGTGCAATATCTCAGATATGAGCAAGGTGTGCGGTGTGTACCCACAGATTAAATAAATCCGTGTTCTGCTAAGAATTCGGGTGTAATTGTTCCCAAACTGTTGATTGTGGGGGTTTCATCCCACGGTTCGGCATGGGATTTTGAGCCGCTGCGGAGAAATTTGGCGACATATTTGCCCAGAATATCTGCTTCTAAGTTTACTAAACTTCCTGGTTGCAAATAGCTGAGGTTTGTCTCACCAAAACTGTGGGGAATGACAGCAATTTCAAACCAATTGCCGTCAGCATCGCAATCTGCCACGGTTAAGCTGATGCCGTTGACGGCGATGCTGCCCTTGGAAACGATGTAAGGTGCGATTTGACGTTGCCATCCCGAATTTGCTGCTGGTGGGGCAGTAAACCGCATCTCCCAAGCGTTGGCGGTTTGGGTGGATGTCGCTAAAGTGCCGATCGCATCTACGTGCCCCGTCACAAAATGTCCCCCCAATTTGCTACCGGCGCGCAGGGAGGTTTCTAGGTTCACCAAAGCATCGGGGAATGATCCCAGAGTAGTGCGGCGGAGAGTTTCTGGGGAAGCGACGGCGACAAAACCTTGTGGCAGAACTTCCACTACCGTCAAACAGACTCCATCCACGGCTACGCTGTCCCCAATGGCTAAATCTTGTAAAATTAGGTAGGAGTTGTTTGAGGTGCAGGAAATTTGGAAATAATCGTTGCCTAGCGACTTCAGCTTTCCGAGAGATTGAATTAGTCCTGTAAACATAAGTATTTTTCCTTAGTCGATCGCTTATTTACATGAAACCATAGGGACAAACCAGAGACACGAGGTTTTGCCGTCCCCCTGTCCCCCCAGGGCTGTTTCATTCTCACCAAAAACATGAATTTTGTAGGGTAGTGCCAAGAAGGCCTACCCCCCCCCACAGACGACTTCACAGGCGTTTGGGACATGGGGGCAGCCACGGGGGGCAGCCCCTACAAGAGAATGAAACATCCCTGCCTCTCCCCGCGAGTCAATCTAAAATCTAAAATCGACAGTCCCAGATCTGTTGCAGATTCAGGCGAAGATCAAGTCATACTGGATTTAGGTGATCTTTATGTCCAAGTTCTCTACTGCCTTACAGTTTCTTAATTCTATGAGGCCGATCGAATGATTGAAATGAAAGTCGCTGGAATTGCCTTAGATGCAGCCACGCGCAGTCCTATTGTCCTATTGAGAGACGCTACTGAGCGACGGGCTTTGCCTATTTATATCGGTCAGGAGCAAGCAAAGGCTATTATTAGCGCGATCGAAGGCCACAAGCCTCCTCGGCCCTTAACTCACGATCTGATGGTCAATTTTTTAGAGTCATGGAGTCTTACCTTGGAGCGCATAGTTATTCACTCGCTGCAAGATAACACCTTCTATGCCGTGCTGATCGTCCGTCAGGGAGAAGTTAAAAAAGAGATCGATGCGCGACCTAGCGACGCGATCGCCCTAGCCCTGCGAACGAACTGCCCCATCTGGGTGATGGAAGAAGTCGTCGCCGATGCTTCGATACCTGTTGATCGAGATGCTGATGAGGCCGAGCGCCGGGCCTTCCGGGAATTTATCTCAAACCTCCGTCCAGAGGATTTGATTAAGAGAAGCGGCTTCAGCCCGGGCGAAACTTCCTAAACTTTATGCGCTATCGACGGTTTGGCAAAACTAACTTGCACCTGTCCGTATTTTCCTTGGGAACCATGCGCTATTTGGCTTCTGAGGAAACTGCCTGTCAGACTGTACAACAGGCAGTGTCTCAGGGAATCAATCACCTGGAAACGGCGGCGGGTTACGGTTGCAGCGAGGAATATCTCGGTGCGGCACTTTCGGCTGGTTTGTCTGTCCATCGATCGCGCTTCCACGTCACTACAAAAATTTCCCCAACCGAGGATGCAGCAGCAATGGAACGCTGCATCGACGCATCCCTCAAACGCCTGAATTTAGACTATATCGATTGTCTGGCAATTCACGGTTTGAATACTTGGGAACATTTGGCTTGGGTGCGAGATCCCACAGGCTGCATGGAATCTGTACGCAAAGCCCTGGCTGATGGTCGCATTCGGCACGTCGGCTTTTCGACTCACGGGCCTCTGGATCTGATTTTGGCTGCAATAAACACAGATTTGTTTGAATTTGTCAATCTGCATTATTACTATTTTTTTCAGCGCAACGCCCCAGCAATTGAACTCGCCAAGCACAAAGATATGGGCGTTTTCATCATTTCCCCGGCAGATAAAGGAGGGCAACTCTACACGCCCCCGGAAACTCTCGCACAATTGTGCTCGCCTTTCTCGCCCTTAGAGTTAAACTATCGGTTTTTACTTAGCGATACTAGGATTGGGACTTTGAGTGTGGGCCCTGCAAATGCGACAGAATTAGAGCAACCTCTGAAATATTGCGATCGCGACTTTCCTCTCACCAACGCCGAAATCGCTGCGTTCGATCGGCTAGAATCGGCTATTACAGCCAATTTGAAAACCGACAAATGCAGCCAGTGCTATGCCTGTTTGCCTTGCCCGGAAAACATCAACATTCCCGAAGTATTGCGACTCCGCAATCTCGCCCTCGGGTGTGACATGACTGACTTTGGCAAATACCGCTACGCCATGTTTGAAAATGCCGGACACTGGTTTCCCGGCAGCAAAGGCAACCGCTGCACCGATTGTGGCGAATGTTTGCCCCGGTGTCCCGAAGAGTTAGACATCCCAACTTTGCTCAAAGATACTCACCAGCGACTCGGCGGCAAAGCAGGCAGGCGGTTGTGGGATTGAAAAAAGGTGAAGCAGGGAAAAGGCGATCGAGCGTATCTAAGTGTTGCAATAATTAAGTTAAACTTTTTTTAAGTGAATTGACTCTATAGTCGATCGAACAACTACTTAGCTTGCGGACTGTCTGCAGGCAGTGGTGTCCACTTAACGTTTTATGTTGTACCAATGTACTGTTTGAGTTTATAGTCTTCCTGATTCCCCCTAACCCCCCAGGGACAAGAGCGTCAAAGTCCCCCTTCTTAAGGGGGATTTATGGGGAGCGAGACTCGGCTATAAACAAGAGATACAAAGGGTTTTAGTCTGAAGTTGACACCAATGTCCCCTGTCTGCTCGCAACAAACTTTCTTTAAATAGGAGCCGACAGTATATCGAAAAACAACTAAATAAAACAATCTGATTGAACACCGAGAAATGGATTTATTTAAAAATATCCCAGTCATTTTCTTGTTTTATTGCGCCCGGCGAGAGCGAACAATTTTATGATGAGTGATTAAGCGAACTCGATATAAAATACAAAATCGTTCGACTGAGCGCTCACGCTGAAGTCTCAAATCTCAAATCTCAAATTGATTCCCTTCCTAATTAATTGATGGCCTGTCATCTATAACCGCTCCCGTATCTACTACTATGGCTCATACTCAGTTAAACGACAGCCAGCAAAATTGTCTGCAACCAACTAAAGTTGCCACTTCCGAAAGAAGATTGAAGGCAGCTTTCAAGCCGTATATCTACAACTTATCTGTTACCAGAAAACAGCTAATCGGACTGGTGGCTTTACAAACAATTTTGCCAGTCGGACTAACGGCAGCAGCACTTTGGCTAACATCGGAAGTTGCAAACAATCAACTGGAAAATCAAGCAAAATCAGAACTGAGCCTTAGTGAAATTAATTACAATCTCAAACTTGATCGCGCCGCCGACCGTTTGCAAAACTCCTCTGATAGCAAAACGATCGCCCAAACAGCTTTAGCTTACAACAGCGGTAGAAAATTATCAGATTTGCAAAAATCTGTCAAGCAAATTCTAGAAAATCAAGTCAAAACAGGAGCAATACACAGTGCAGCTTTAGTGGGGAAAGATGGGAAGATAATTGTTAGCGTTAATCTCAACAAAGATAGACAAAGTTTTAATCCTCGCAACCTAGACTATCAAGTATTAGCAAAAAAAGAGCCAATTACGGTCAGCAAAATTCTTGCTCAATCTGAAAATCAGAAACAATTGCCAAATTTGCAACCGGGAGTGAGCGAAGGTGTCCTTGTGAATTACTCAGAAATTCCCGTAATAAATCCCAAAAATAAGACTGTTATTGCTGCTTTATTTCTAGGAATAAATCTGAGCCAAATCCCGATGGTTGCCAGTAGCGAAATAGTCAATTCAGCCGTCGGCTTTTACGCTATTTATGCACCGCTTAATGAGGGCAAATATGTCTTGGTAAGTGGACAAAGTGTTAGGAAAAATCAACAGTTGCCCGACTTACGGTGGATGGACAGATCGCTACTAATGTCTGCACGCGCCGCCGATGGCAAACCAGTTGCTCAGCAAATAAAAATAGGGAATCAGGCTTATACAGTAGCAGCAAAATCTCTGAATAATTTAGCCGGAAAACCCGCTGTAATTTTAGTGCGGGGCATCCCCGAAATATCGATCGCAACTTTGTGGGGCAACAATTGGCTGCTGCTGGCACTGTCTGTCGCCGCCCCTCTCGCCTTGGTAGTTGGAGTCACGCGCCGGATTGCAAAACCCGCTACCTCGGATTTATCAATAGCAGACGGTAATTGGACATCTAACTCCACCGCCGAACCGCAGCAGCGCTCCCGCAAATTCGATCGCCTTTCTGAACATTTAAATTTCGGCGAATTCCCCGATTTATTCCCAAAAAAATCCAGTTTAGACGGTCAATTAGCGCTGGATTTTCGATATAAAAAAATTGCGGGCGATCCTCTTCGATCCCTTCGCCAACGCCCGATCGCAAATCCCCACATCCCGCTCGCTTTCCAACCCCTAGAATTGCCCGCAAACTCCATCTCAAACGAGTCGCGGCAGGTAAAGACAGAAAATACAGAACTAGAAAAAAGCGCGATCGCCTTAAATCTAGTCCAGGAAGCTTGGCAAGACTTAAATCGCCTCAACGTGGAATTGCAGCCAGAAATAGTCGAGCGCCAAAACACTCAAAAAGCCCTCCGAAAGAGCGAAGCACTGTTGCAAGCGATTTTAGACAACTCAACAGCAGTAATTTACATCAAAGACCTTGACGGAAAATACCTGCTCACCAACCGCCATTTTGACAATTTGTTCGACATCGCAAAAGAGCAAATAACAGGGAAAACCGACGGCGATATTTTTCCCCAAGACAAAGCAGCAGCCCTGCGAGAAAATGACTTGAAAGTTCTCGAATCCTCCTCGCCTTTAACCATCGAAGAAATCATCCCTCAAGACGATGGCCCGCACACTTATATTTCTCTGAAATTTCCCCTCTGCAACTCAGAAGGTAAAGCTTATGCAGTCGGTACAATTTCTACAGATGTGAGCGATCGCAAACTTGCCGAACTCACCCTAGAAAAAGCCAAAGCAGAACTAGAAATAGAAGTCGAACAGCGCACCCTATTCCTCAAACAAGCCAACGAGCTCTTGCGGTTTGAACTCGCCGCCAGAGTCCGCGGCGCCATCACAGTCAGACAAATGACGGCTCAGGTAGCCCGACACGCTAGGACAGTTGACGGCATTCTCGGCGCTTCTCTTGACCTAATTTTTCTAGTAGATCGATCGGGAAAATACACCTATGTCAGCCGCACCGCCGCTCAAGCGGCCGGCATGAACCCCAGAGAAATGATTGGCAAAACCTGGCAGGAATTAGGCTGGTCGCCAACAATTATGCAGCGGGTTCACCAAGAATGCGACGGCATATTTGCCACAGCCGAGCCCAAGAAAGGCGAAGTAATTGTCCCCACGGCAAACTGGGGAACCCGCGACTACGAGTACATTCTCAGCCCGGTGTCTGCGACAGACGGTAGCGTCGAAGCGGTGGTGGCGACACTGCGGGATATCACTGAACGCAAAGACGCTGAGGAAGCGTGGCAGTTGGCTAAAGAAGCCGCAGAACTCGCCAACCGCGCCAAGAGTGCTTTTCTGGCAAACATGAGCCACGAGTTACGCACTCCTCTCAACGCGATTATCGGCTACAGCGATATGTTGGTGGAAGATGCCGAAGAGTTAGGCAACTTAGAGATAGTCTCGGATTTAGACAAAATTCGCACTGCTGGCAAACACTTGCTGCGGCTGATAGAGGACATTCTCGACATCTCCAAAATTGAAGCTGACAAGATGGAGATTTACCTCGAAAGCTTCGATGTTGGAGGCTTAATCGACGAGGTGATAACAACTATCAAACCGCTAATGGATAAAAACGGCAATACTTTGGAAGTATTGAGTTCTGACAATATCGGCGCGATGCACGGCGATTTGATGAAAGTGCGGCAGGTAATGCTGAATTTGCTCAGCAATGCTGCTAAATTTTGTGCTAATGGGACGATCGTGCTTACTGTCGAAAGAATTAGCAGTGAAGAATTAAAAAATAAATATCAACCGAAAGTTGCTCAAATGTTAATCTTGGATGCAGATTTTTTAATTTTCCGAGTGACGGACACGGGCATCGGCATGACACAAGAACAGCAAGAGCGACTGTTCCAACCTTTTACTCAAGCCGACAATTCAACTACTCGCAAGTACGGCGGTACTGGTTTGGGACTGACTATCAGCCAGCGTTTTTGTCAGATGATGGGCGGCGATATTGAAGTTATTAGCGAGTTAGATTGCGGTTCGACTTTTACTGTTTGTCTGCCTGCTTCGTTGTTTAAGCGCTCGGAATTTTAAGTACAATTGTGCCGATTCGCAGTAAGAACTTCAGTCATAAAAATCAATTTACTGAGGAATTAATTACTCAATACCAACCGATTTTACAGGACTCGATATTAACACATAACTTTTGTACAAAATCGGCACTTACCAATTTATGAATTACCAAAACTTTCGCCACGAAAATCAAGTTTCTCGCCGCAGGCCCGGCATTTTGACAAAAAGTTTATTTTTGTTCCCAATCGCCTGTTATGCGTGCCTCGGAGCCTTGCTGTGTGAGCAATCTACAGCCTTTTCCCAGCAGCCGATCTGCCCGACTGGCAACGCTGCTAATTTCCCGTCGCCCCCGCTTTCGCAAACCGAAAAAAGCGTGCCGAGTCTGTGGTTAGCTCAAAAACTCTATGGCGGCAAATTGCTCGATCGCTGGTTTGTCGATCCCGGCAATACTTGGGTAATTATCATAGTCAATCGCCAACTTTGGAGTTTGCTCGATTATATGGAACGCTATCAGTTTGTTAACCGCTTTGGCACTGTCGCCAACGATTATGGTTACAATGTGCGAGTTTGCAACCGTCAAGGCACTGCTTTGGCAGTTTATTCGTGCAAGGGCGATCGGCTTAACTGTCGGATTGATTTAGAATCTCTCTCAAATCCCGGTATTCGAGGAAGGGTGAAAGGATTTTAGATTAGTGTTCCCACAAGAGCTATGTACCTCACTGTAATTTAACTTTTAACTACTTGCCGAATTTCTTGCCAGAGCGATCGATATTGGGCAATCCCCGCATCCCCAAACGGCAGCAGAAAGTCGCTAGCAGCAAGAATCTTAGCATCCGGCAACAACACAGAATTAGTGCGAACAGCTTCCGGCAAATCTTCGGGTTTCATGCCGACAATTATCGGCGAACTAGCCTTAGCCAGCAAAGATAATTGAGGAGCAACCCGAGGTTGTAAGCAAAAATCAATCCATTTTTCCACTAAAGAAGCTGGATTCCCTGATGCTGGTTGTACCCACAAATCAGTCCAAAGTGCAGTTCCCGAAACCGGAATTACTAAAGCAATATCCTTTTGAGTTTGCAGCAACGGCAGCAAGTCCCCAGAGGAACCTACTGCCAACCAAGTATCGCCTAAAATTAATGGTTGCAGGTAAGCGTCAGAACTATAAAGTTTGACTTGTTGGTGCAGATTTGCGAGTTCTTTTTTGAGATTTGGGACTTTATCTAATTGCTGCGTATTGTAAGATTTTCCGAGTTTTTTTAATGTTAAACCGATAACTTCTCTGGGACTGTCTGGCAGAGAAATCCGATCGCGCAATTCTGAGCGCCACAAGTCTTTCCAATCTGTCGGAGTCCACCCCAAAGCCTTAAATTTGTCGGTTCGATAGGCAATTACCGTACATCCCCAGCGGTAAGGTGCAGCCCAAACTTTACCTTGAGGATCTAATTTACCTTCATCGTTGCGCCTGACGAGTTTTTGCCATCTTTCAGGTAATTGTGGCCAATTAGCAAACTTAGCAGGATCGATCGGCTTAATCAATTTTTGCCTAATTGCCAAAGTCAGCCAGTAATCTCCCAACATCACCAAGTTAGCTTGATTTTTTGATTGGGGAACCCGTTTCCACTCCTGCAACAGGGCGAATAATTCTTTTAATTGTCCTTCTTGCGTTACCTGCAAAAGCGGAGACGGTTGTACATCGCGGCTAAATTTGCTTACCAGTTGGGCTGGAATACCGTTTTTGAGCGATCGAATTTTGAGAATCGGCTTCGAGTCGCACCCTGCCGCCAATTGACTTAAAGTTAGGGTGGCGGCCCCCAATAGCAAAGACCTTCGTTTCACCTGTGAATCCGCTTTTCTAAATATTGACCGATCGTTTTGTGTTCTACAGCCCGGGAAATAATTGTTTGTCGAGTCCGGTAGTTGACGCCGATTTGTCTTATTTCTTTGTCAAACACAGAGCCATTGTACTCGGTTCTGCTGCCAAGAGAGTCTGTTTGAGTCTTGCCCTGATTTTACCTTCTACCTTGTCGATCGAGCTTTCCGATGCCAAAAACTCCGTCAACTTAACGCCTAATTTCTGTGCTGCAAGTTCCTTTGAGCCAGTTTTGCTCGCCAGCCGGGTCGATCGACTGCATCTGTGTTACATTTTTTAATATAACGAAACAACAAGAGCGCTGCCATCTGCCGTTGGATGACGCTTTTTACACAACCGAAGTGAAAAATCCTTTTTAAATGGGCGACAGCTTAATAACTAAAAATCCACTCATTTGAATCCTGAAAGCGCTGGCGAAAGCGGAGTCAATCTAATAGGACGCTCTGCGATCCGACTCTCTGAAACCCGACGTTTTAACTCTGATTGAAGGTTTGAAGGAAGTATGGGGCTTAACCAACCAATTCCTGTGTCCAAGACTATGTAAAACCTAAAATCTACAATCTACAATCGACCCACCAATGGCGAGCGATTATCTTCAAGCTGGCTCCCTAAATCTACCGTCAGGATTGGGAACACAACAATTACGTCAAAAATTAAATAATTTAGTGATAAATCCAAGTTATGTAAAGATTTACCTAAAATGTAAAGATATAAGTTACGAGCCAAAGGATGATTGTATGGAAGCGCTCCGCCAGCAAGTTACAGTATTGACGCAACAAGTCGAGGCCCTCTACAAACTCATAGAAAACCTCAGTGAAAAGTTATTGGAGTCCGCCCAGGAGACGAAGCTGACCCAGCAACAGAGAAACGATCGCTCTGGAACGGTAGGAAATGAGCAAACCTCGCCCTATCAAAGCTACAGCAGTCTCGACGGCCTCCTCGAACACAAAGACATACTGTTAGATGACAGCTACTTCGACAAGAATTCTCAAAGCCTGGAAAAAGAGCTGAGCGCAGAGATTCAAATCCAGCGCTTAACAGCTCAGCTAACAGCAGCTTACAATCGAATTGCCGCATTGGAAGAACAGTTGCTCTCCAAAAGAATGCACTCGCAACATCTAGGCGGGCCTAATTAAATATTGCTAGCGGGGATCGGGTACTAATCAAAAAAAAATACAAGTTGCGTTGATTTATGCTCGTCTACTTATAGATTCATTGCCTAGAGTTTTTTATCTCCCGCAAGGAGCAGGGGGAATACTGCATCAAAGTCAGATATTGTGTAGAAAATTCTGTAAATCTGAGAGTAGAAATGCTACAGAAAGTGATATAATTATTCAGCCAAAACGAAGCTGGGTGAGCAGCATAACTATGTTCGCAGCTCGATCGCCGCATCTGAATTTTTAATGTTTAATTCCTAACATTCCTGGATGCACAGAAAACTAAAAATCCGGTTTGCGAGTGTATTCGTCGCTGCAAAACCCCAATATTTTCAGTAAAAACCCGGTTTTTTGCCTCCAGGACTCTCTAATGTTGAATTTCACACCGCGAGGCTAAAGCTTCAACAGCTTGAAGGAGTTGAGGAGGAGTCCAATTTGCAGTCAGACCACTGGCGATCGCACAGGCTCCCGCACCGACACCTTCTTTAACATAGCCGCGATCGTAAGCTTGCAGTTGCCCGTAGCGAGATCCAGCAAAACTTAGCTGCGCGGCTAACAGAGGCACACCGCCGATATGATTAGCGAGTCCTACAGTGTCTCCTGTAGGGTCTTCGGCCACCCAGCGCGTAGTCCCCACCGCCACTTGTTTGGGACGCCATACTAGAGCATATTCACGGGCTAAGGCTTGCATCAAAGCGTACACTGCCAGCATTTGCGTACCCCCGGCCAGAAGCACCCCGCAAGTCCGACTCGCGGCGATCGCCATTCCCGCCACCGCTATTTGCATCGGATCGCCCACCGCCGCTACCAATTCCAAAGGAGTGCTGTTTTGTCCGCCAATTTCCCACTCAGCATTATTGAGTCCCGCTGTCACTGCAGCCAATTTTTGAGCGTGATTGCAGCGAGGATGAGAACTGTTAACTTTGCCCGCCGCTGCAAAACCCAAACCCATTAACACGCCCAAAGCAGTAGTAGTTCCCCCAACTACGCACTCCCCTAAAATTAAATAGCTGCCATTAGTTTGAGCAGCCAATTTAGCTCCCCAAATTAATCCTTGTTCGAGCAAATGTTTGACTGTTTCGAGTTCTAAAGCATTCCCAGAAATCAGACACTTTGCCGGAGTGCCGCCCAAATCAATTGCAGGTACCGGAGGTGGGAGGGGCAAACCAGCATTAAATAGGTAAAGGGGAAGTTCCAAACCTTCGACTACAGCGCGAGATATTAGTACCGGCGAGGCACCCGCTTCTAGGGGCGGCAAAGGATATTGGGGCGACGGTTGGGGACCGTTATACAAAAACTCTGCATCGGCTAAACAAGTAAATTGTCGATCGTGCGGGGTTGCTCCTGCTGCTGAAATCCCTGGAATTAAGCCAGTAGCGGTAAATCCTAACACGCAGGCAAATATCGGTTTTTGTCCCCGATAGCGATCGAGCCACCGCTGCCCCTGTTCGATTTCTGTATAAATACCAATCATAGTTAGTCATGAGTCATTAGTCATGAGTCATTAGTTATTAGTCAACAGTCAACAGTCAACAGTCAACAATTCCCAATCACTACTCTTCATAATCGATCAAAACTTGCACCCAGCGTGGTGGTCGCGGAATTGGATTTCCCAAACGATCTAATAGCAGCAAAGCTACTAAATGTACTACAAATAAATAGACAATATTGTTAACTAAAATCATCCCGGCGGCGATCGCCCCAATTGTGTTTAAACTCGGTACATTAAGCCAGCCCAGCTTCACAAAAACCCATTCCACTATCTCTGTTACCTGAGCTGTTACGTAAATCCAGAGGTCTTGACCCACCAAAGCGGACAGCAGCCAAAACCGAAAAAAGAAGCCGACAGTACCAATGAGAGCACCCACACTAATAGAGAGTGACCAACTCGCTTTACGCCTCCAAAGTCCTCCCAGCGCAACTCCCATAATTCCAAAAGGCATCACGTATAAAATGCTCCGCGTCGGGCCCATGAGTACCGACAGCAGCAAACCCGATACCAAAGCTGCCATCCAAGCTGCTCGGTTGCCCCAACGCAGGTAAACCAGGGCGATGGGTATCGGGAAAAAAACCCGCAGCAAAGGCCCCAGCGGAAAGTAATAATTTACCAGCCAAATTAAGCTAGCGGTACTTGCCAAAAATGCCGTTTCTACGAGCCTTAAAGGCGCTTCCCCTAATTCGCGCTTCCCCGGATCGGGATTTGGGCGATCGCCAGCCATTGCTGAAATATCGGCGGTTTGCGGCTCGTTATTTGTACTGGGCGAACTACCCGAATTAGACGCAGCATCTGCTGACAAAAAATCACTCATCCGATTTTAGATTTTAGATTTTAGATTTTAGATTTTACGGGACTTGCGCCCGATACGGCTGATTCCCGATTTTCCGATTTTAGATTTTAGATTTTAGATTTTAGATTTTACGGGACTTGCGCCCGATACGGCTGATTCCCGGTTTCACTCCTTGGATGCCTCGCCGCCAAATTTAATATTGCTTGCAGAAACCGGGTTTAGGTAGGAACGCAAGTCTTATTTTAGATGGATTTTCTCAGCAAAAATTTTCAGCAGCATTATTTTTCGATTTTGGCTTCCTGAATTACAAAAACCGAACAAGATGCGTGGTGAACGACATAATTGCTGACGCTGCCGAGGAAAGCTTCTGCGAGCCCCGTGCGGCCACGCCTCCCCAACACTATTAAATCTGCGCCCCAATTCTCGGCGGCTTCACAGATACAATGCCCCGGATCGCCGTCCATTTTGCAGTCAAATTCCACCTGCAATCCTTTTTTTGCTGCGGCGTCGCAGTAATTTTTCAGCAAACCCGAAGCCTGTTTTACCTCCCTTTCCAGCCGCAAACGTTGAGCTTGATAAGCTTGATCCATTAACTCGACATTCATTCCCAAATCTACCGGAATTGGCACTGCCGTCTCCCCCACCGTGCTGACAGTAACGCAGTTAAATAGCATCACCTGGGCGCGATCGCTCAGAGCTAATTCTAAAGCTTGAGTGAAGACGCGGTGGCCGAGTTCAGAATCATCTAAGGCGGCGAAAATTTTCTTAAAACTCACAGCTTTACCTCCTGCAGGAAATCATTAATATCAGTTAGTTAACAGAGAGTGCTTTTGAATTAGATTCAATAAAAGCAAACTCTGATACTTCTAGACTAACAGACGCTCTAAGGCGTGCAGGTCGGGAATGCACAAAACGTCACGTTCGCGCTGAATAGTTCCTTTTTTTTCCAGTTTGCTCAGCACTCGCGTTACGGTTTCGCGAGCCAGCCCGCTGAGGCTACTCAATTCTCTGTGTGGAAGGTTCGGTATTTCTGTACCTCCTGTTTCCAGGATTTTTTTGCCTTGCCCCTCTGCCAAAAATAATAGAATATCTGCTACTCGCGAGGTACTGTCCGACTCTCGCAAACGCAGGCGGCGGTTGACTTGTCGCAGGCGACGCGCCATCAGTTGAGCTAGCCGAATGCCTGCTAGCGGTTCAGTATGAATGAGCTGCACAAAATCCTGAGATGGCATATTGCCGATCAGTGTCGGGGCTAGGGTAATCACATCTGTCGATCGCGGTGCTTCTTCGATCGCGGCCATTTCCCCGAATAATTCTCCTTTCCCTAAAATATTCAGTGTTACTTCTTTTCCGTCTAGGTTGTAGGTGCGAATTTTCACCCAACCATCCAATATAAAATACACTGATGTTCCCCAGTCATTTTCGAGTAAAATCACTTGATTTGACGGATGACTGCGGGTAACGATGTGGACAGTTGCTCTCTCGATTACAGGATCGGGTAATCCTGCGAAAAAAGGAGTAGAAACTATCAATTGATTTATATTAGAATTCGGATCTCGGGTGTTAAAGCGGTCTTCCATGAGGCCATCATTTTAATTTATGCGCTTGAGCTGCGCTGGGCAGTTAGAAATAGCTTGCAGCCGAGTCATTCGATTTGAGATTCAAGATTTGAGAAACAAGGATCTAAAATCGGCAATTTTACCTCTAAAGTTTTGCGGTCAAAGGCTCAATATGGGAATTAATAGCCTCAAGCTCTGATTGGGAGCTAGAAACTAAAGAATATACCATAATTTTTTAGATATATACCACTGAGCAAATTTTATTAACAAAATTTTAGCAATGTGGCAAGCCACTGAGCCGATCGAATTACCTTTGAAAGCACTTCGCGAAGACAAGCTTAACACTGCTGAGAGATTTGTTGTTAGTCGGCCCAGCAGTCGAGAAGGCCAAATCCACGAGCACAAGCCTGCAAGCACGGCAGACAGATCCCAAATCCGAGCAACTGCCTAGAACCTGGCCAATGTCAGCACGATCGGCAAAATCCACAGCCATTGCGAGCCTAAAGACTGGCGCTCTTGGCGAGCCAAACCCACCCACTTCCCAGCAAACTTTTCTGCTACCCCAAGATTATTGTACCATTAGTATCTAGCCATGAATACATATAAAAGGCTATGATAGAAGGTTACTCAAACCCAGTATACGGGGACAATCCCGAATCTCGGTATCCCAAATCCCAACTAGAACCTGGCCAATGTCAGCACGATCGGCAAAATCCACAGCCATTGCGAGCCTAAAGACTGGCGCTCTTGGCGAGCCAAACCCACCCACTTCCCAGCAAACTTTTCTGCTACCCCAAGATTATTGTACCATTAGTATCTAGCCATGAATACATATAAAAGGCTATGATAGAAGGTTACTCAAACCCAGTATACGGGGACAATCCCGAATCTCGGTATCCCAAATCCCAAATTGTTTGAGGTTTTTTCCAACTCGGTGAAAGATGAAGAGACAGTGGCGCGCCGCCATGCTAACGAAACTCGCGGTGACAGTGTGCGGCCCGCCGTTCCAGCGGGTGAAGGCAAAACTTCGTGCCGATGGCAGCTATTCCTAGCAGGAATCAGCCTCCGGGTCGGGAAACTCGCCCCTGAGCCACAGAATTTCACAACACTTGCAATTGATAGCAGCGGGCATTTGGTGCGGAAGTACCGGCTAACCTATCATAGGCAATAGAAGTTATGCGAAGACAAAACGTTAATTAACAGTTGTCAGAAAATATTAGTGAATTATTGACGGACTCGCATTCAGATTATTCTATCTATTGGCATCGCTGCCGCCTGACTTCAGTCTTTTTTCCGTAAAGTTTCTCCCAAGCCGCATTCCCAGAGGTTCCGCCCTTGAATTCTCAGAAGTACAAAATTCAAGCACTGATTGCTGAGATAGACGAGGTACTCAGCAAGCCCGCACCCCGCTTGCCTTGGACGGGTTCGATCGATACTGTCCACCAGCGCCAACTTTTAGAGCGAGTTCGCGCTTATCTGGTTTCCTCAGACTCAAAGCTAACAGCCCCAAAGGCCCCCGCCCGCCAAAATGCCCGCCCGCAACCAGTTCCAGTGCCCAAAGTGCCTCTGCCCGCCCCTCGCCCCTCAGCCGCAGAGCAAATCATGCTTGCCGTAACCGGAGAAATCAGCCACCTACGTTCAAGCCTGACAGGGCCGCTCCAAGAAGACATAGAAGCTCTGCGACAAGAGCAGCAAGCTCTAATTCAAGAAATCAAACTGCTAGAAGCAAAACGGCAGCAACAACAATCCCTAGCTCAGCAGCAAGCCAACCAACAGCAAATCATTGCTGAATTCTTGCAGGTACTGACTGCCCGCTTGGAAGAAACCTTGACTAGCGATTTCTCCCAAATTCTAAGTTCGCTAGAAAATCAGTTATTGCAAAGCAGCGCAGCACCTTACTCTTTGGGCAGTGCGCCTGATGAACAATCGGCTATTGACGTAACACTTAACCAACAAACCTCAGAAGAAAACCCGCTGCTGACGCCGGCTCAGAGGTTGGAGCAAATGCAACTGTTGCAATCTCATGCTGACAGTCTGCTGATGAGTCTCGATTCTAGGATGGCTATCGTGTTCGAGGCTTTGCAAGCAAATCTGCAAAGCTATCAAGCTTCCTTGAGACAAGAACTCGAAAATATGTACGGTTTGAGCCAGCAGAGCGAGGCGATGTTCGCGGCTTTGGTCAACCACTTGGCCTCACAGTTGGGGCGAGAAGCGTCTTCCTACGTTCAACAGCCGATCGATTTACCACATAATCTCGAAACCGTCAGCCCAACCGCAGCCGATCACTCTCCTGTCGATCCCGCCCTTTCAAATACTGCGATCGAGCGCTCAGCCGCAGAGACTCAGACGGGAGACTTGATGCAGGAAATTCGCACCGGCGAATTCGGAGAACAAGACAGATTTCCCTACGCCGGTACAGAAATTTCTCCGCAATTCAGACAGTTGAGACGCGATCGCGACCGCATTCAAGCCCCAATTTTGCTCCCGGAGTTGGAAGATAATGTGTTGGGTTCTACACCCGAAATATCTCAAAATGCAACTCGGTTTCCTGGCGGTGAAGCGGAGAATAGGTTAACAGAAACAGAAGAAGAAATTGAGGATTTGTATGCAAGTTTGTTCGCAGGAGAAGTGGTTCCTGAAGTAGAATTGGAAATCGAAAGTTTCCCGGTAGAAAATACTGTAATTGAGACTAAAACTGAAGGTGTAGAATATCAAGCGACGACGGATCAGGAAACTGCCGAATCGCTAAAAATGACCGAGGACTTGTTTGTAAATCTGCTGGATGAAGGCGAATCTCTGGAAGAGATTTTAGTAGATGAAGATTCAGAGTTTGTAAGGGGTAATTCTGTAGACGCTCTAACTTTAGATAGTGCCGATTTATTTGAACCGCAAGTGGCAACAGTACCTCAACTTTCAGAATCACCACCCTCAACCGCCGAGGTGCAACTTGAGGCGGACGATCGAGAAAATCTAGAAACGGCTCAAAACCGAGGCGAGCAGTTCGACGCTGCTGTGCCTCAATCAGCACCTTTGCCGTTGACAACCCCTGCCGAAATTAGCCCAAACCTCCCGAGTGCCGGGTCTCGTGTGCCGAGTGCCGGTGATGTTCAAACTGGCGAGTTCGACTCATCCTCGCAGCGGCTCGATGATGGGTACATCCAAGCTTCGCCGGACGAGGATTTGCTGCCGGTCGAGGCATTAGAAGATGACCTCGATCGAGCTCTAAATTTGGACAACAATACTCTGGAACTTTTGGAGGCAGACCTCTACAATCTGGAGGGATTGGAAAATACTAGCTTCGGGCGATCGAATTTCTCAGCCGCTAACAGCTTCGATTTATCGGCGAGTTCCCCTGATGAGGGCGGTGCAAACAATCCCTTTGCGGAGGCGGCAGAGGAAGAACTCGGCACGCTGGACGATTTGTTCTCCGATGTGTTGGAACTTTCATCTGAGGATGAACCCTTTGTTTTGGAAAACGAACTTGAGGAGGACTTGTTTGCTGAGGAAGACGAATCGAACTTGACCCTAGACGAGATTTTGGCTAGTTTAACCGAGACCGATCGACCTTTGACTGATTCTCCCCCTCCAGAAACTGCCGAAACTAACGAACTGCGATCGAGTCCTCCAGAAAGTAAAAAAAAAACCTAATTTCGACAGAGAGTAAAGCAGGAGTTGTTGAGGGGAAAAGCGATTTTAGCGAGTTTGCCGGGACACAGCAGCAAGACTCGGCTGGGCATTCTGCCGCAGGTGCGATCGCCCCATCCCCAGAACGCCGGAATTCTAGCTGGTATTTGGGCATTGATTTCGGTTCCAGCGGCCTGTCTGCGGCTTTGCTCGATCGCACCAGCGGCCAGTTGCACCCGATTTACTGGGAAGCATCGCAGGCTGAGGCTTGGGCAGCAGACGCCAGTTGTCGGATTCCCTCGGCTGCGGTGCTGGCGGAAACAGCCCCAGGAAGCCCAGGGTCAGAGGTGACAGTCAAGTCAGTGGGATTCCGACCCCAAGCTTTGCCTGCAGGAGAATTTTTACTGGAAAATTTTAAATTGCCTTTAAAGGTGGGCATTCCTTATCAGCGGGAGGCTGCTGGGATGTACGAACCGCTGTTGCAGTGGTCGCCCTTGCAGGCTTTTTCGATCGCCTTGCCGCTGCAATGTGTGCGGGCACTACTGGCTACTTTGAATCCGAGTTTGCGGGGACAAAAATTTGCCAAATCAGGGGAAATTTTGGATTCTGCACCAAGGGCGAATTTTGCAGGATTGCCAGTTTCTAATTTAATTTGTAGGGCTTCGGGACTGACGCCAGAAACTCTCGATGCGGCGCTTTTAGACTTGCAGGGTGTAATTTTGGGGACTCCTGCCGGCTGGTCGGATGTTTATATGTTTAATCTGCGCGAGGCGGTTTTGGGCGCGTCTCTGGTGGCTTCAGGTTCGCAAATTTTTGTGGTGGAAGATGCGATCGCCACTTTGCTTGCTGCTGTAACTCTTATGAAAAATGGCATGGAAGTCGAGTCCTCAGCCGTGGATTCTGCTAAGGGCGGTGAAGAAGCTGCACCGCTGGCTGTGAATGCTTCATCTTTTAGCGGGGGAACTTTGATTTTGAATGCGGGGGCGGCGACGGTGGAATTAGCTTTAGTTGAGTTGCCGTCCAATCTTCAAGATTTAACTCGTGCTGATTTTACTTGCCACAGTTTTGCTTTTGCTGGCGATGCTTTCGATCAGGATATTATCTGTCAGTTGTTGGCTAAAAATGAAACTTGGGGAATGTCGCTCGATTTGCCACGTCCTGGCCATCCAGATTTGCCGAGTCGCTATCAATTGCAGCAGCGGTTGCAAGATTCTGCTTTTGGCCTGCAATTGTTAGAGGCGGCAAGACAAATAAAAGTTATTTTGCAACATCAAAAAAGTTTTGCTTTGGATATTGGTCAGCAGCATTGGGATGTGAAGCGGAAAGATTTGGAAAGTCTGATTTTAGTGCCTTTTGTGCAGCAGTTGAACCGCGAATTGAATGCTTTGCTCTGTCGCGCGGGAATGTCGCCGGCGGGGATCAATCAGGCGATTTGTGCCGGGGGTATGGGTGCTTGGCCTGCGATCGCCCGCTGGTTGCGGCAGAAGCTGCCGAATGCGATCGTGGTTCAAGACCAGGAATTGCAGGGCGATCGAGATATTTTTGAGACTCACAATTCTGCATTAAATTCTGTATCTCAAAGTACAAATTTTTCCCAAAAATTTAGTCGAGTTGCCTGCGGGTTGGCGAGTTTGCCTCTCTATCCTCACATTTTGGATGTGTCGCAGCAGCAGTACAGCGACTTTTTTCTGCTGTGGGAATTAATTCAGGTTTTGGGTGAGGAAACTCTGAGCTTTCAGGAAATTTTGCAGTTGTTGGAACGCCAAGGCGTAAATACCCGTACCTGCGAACCCCGAATTTTGCGGATTTTGGAAGGAAATTTGCCGGCGGGACTTGTGCCTGCGGAGGAAGATTTCATGTTGTTGGCCGAGGAGTCGAGGCAAAATCCTGATTGGGAAGCAATTTTGGCCGAGCCGCTTTTCTTTGAAGATGTCTCACGGGGTTATCGGTTGAATCTCGAACACGCCTCTGTTGTCCGCGAATATTTAGGCAAACTCGCCTCTAGCAGTCAGCAAAAATTGTTAGAACCGCTAACACTTGCTTGGGATGTTCGCACCGATATTTATCGCTAAACGGCAAAAAAACCGGTTTCTCAGTAGAACCCTCCCTGTCTTTCCGGAAGAGTCCTAGTCGAAACCCGGTTTTTTTGTGTCCAGGACTAACTTTTTTCTGTAAATTTACGTAAGTTCACATAAACTTTATACGTTTTTATAAAAAGTACATAGAAACTTTATAAAAGGGTTATTGCTTTTTAAAGATTGTGCAAAGCTGAGCATTTCAGCTTCTGCAGATTTGGAATGGCTAATAAGATGGACGTGAGATCTCTTTAAAGTTGAGACAAATCAAATGAAATTTCCGATGGGTGCCTCGTCGAAATCATCAGTATTATCCGAAATGCGATTCTTATTTTTTCAAGAATCTACTTACAAAGATGGTGTATCAAAAAAACCGATTCACCGATCCGTAAGGAGCAAGGTCAAGCGGGCGATCGATATTTTGGGCTCGCTGCTGGGACTGGCAATTGCTGCAGTGGTGGCGGTGCCGGTGGCAGTGGCGATGCTGTGGGACAATCCGGGCCCGCTGTTCTACAGTCAAGTCCGCTGCGGCTTGAAAGGACGGCTTTTCAGAATGTGGAAATTTCGATCGATGGTTGTCGGTGCAGAAAACCTAAAACATTTAGTTAGGAACCAAGCCAAGGGTCACATTTTTAAGAATGAAAATGACCCGCGAATTACCCGCGTCGGCCGCTTCTTGCGGTGTACGAGTTTGGACGAGTTGCCTCAATTCTGGAATGTGTTAGTCGGCGACATGAGTTTGGTTGGAACTCGACCGCCAACTCCCGATGAAGTTGCTGCCTATGGGGAGATCCACTGGCAGCGTTTAGATGTCAAACCCGGTATGACTGGGGAGTGGCAAGTCCACGGACGGTCTGGAGTTAAAGACTTTGACGAAATTGTCCGCATGGATATCGACTATCAGCGCAAATGGTCTGTTGTGTATGACCTCAGTCTGATTTGCAAAACAATTTGGGTGGTCTTCAGCAAAAACGGTGCGTGTTAATAGACTGGCTGTTTTGGGTTGTTTTGGGATTTTAAATTTTAGGGAAAAACAAGGGATGAAATAGTTGGAAACGGATTAAATATATGTTAATAGAATTAGCGATTGGTGACGCTTATGGTGCGGGTTTTGAATTTGTTGACCAGCAGACGATCGAAATGTACAACAATCTCAAAGGTTACATCAAGCATCCCCGTCACGATATCCAGCCTGGATGTTACACAGACGATACGCAGATGAGTTTAGCCGTCGCAGAAGCTATCGTCAGCCGAGAACCTTGGACACCAGAACTTTTAGCCAGCAAATTTGTTGCAGCTTTTCAGCGCGATCGCAGATTTGGTTATGCTGGCAAATTTTACAATTTTTTGCTACAAGTTCAAGACGGAAAAGAATTCTTAGAAAAAATTCACTCCGCTAGCGATAAAAGCGGATCGGCGATGCGAGCCGGCCCTATTGGCATTTTTCCTACTATTGAAAAAGTCATCGAAAATGCTACCATTCAAGCTGCAATTACTCACAACACTCCTGATGGCATTAAAGCAGCTATAGCTGCCGCTTTGATGTCCCATTACTTTATTTATAAGCTAGGTTTAAAGAAGAATTTGGGAAATTTTCTAGAAAAGCACGTAGCTGGTGAGTGGTCGATACCTTGGCAAGGAGAAGTCAGCGTTAAAGGTTTAGTCTGTGTTAGAGCAGCTATTACGGCGGTCATGCGAAATGATAGTATGAGCAAACTGCTCCAAGATTGCATTGCCTTTTCGGGAGATGTCGATACAGTAGCAACTATTGCTTTAGCTGCTGGTTCCTGTAGCAGTGAAATTGTCCAAGACCTGCCAGAAAATCTGGTACAAGGATTAGAAAATCTATCTTACGGCAGAGATTATATCATAGAACTGGATCGAAAGTTAATGAATTGCGCGATCGACTTCTGACTTCTTCCTGATATCTGTTACATCCGTTAAATCCCTTACACTGTTTCGTTGCCAAACTTTTTTCTATTAGGATTAAGGTCAACTGTCACAAATAGGGTTAAATTTTATGTATGTAGTTGCGCTTGGGCGCTTTTTCCTAAGCTAAGAGCGCTAAAGCGCAACTACATACCTTTGTTTAATTTTCCAGTTGGCCTTAGTCGTATCTATTATGAATTTGCCTAATCTGATTACTTTTTCTCGCTTGCTGGGAGTACCTTTTCTGCTCTACGGTTTGTACGACCCAAGCGCGCAAAGCCGCTGGATTTGCACCGCGATTTTTGTGGTAGCTGCGGCTACTGATTGGCTTGACGGCTATTTGGCTAGGAAACTGAATCAAATTACCGATTTGGGTAAGTTTCTCGATCCTTTGGTGGATAAATTGTTGGTGCTCGCGCCGCTTTTGGTATTGATTGAGTTGGGGAAAGTGCCGGCTTGGGCAGTGTTTTTAATTTTGGGTCGGGAGTTGACAATTGCGGGCTGGCGTGTTAATAAAACTACGATTTCGGGAGCTAATATTTGGGGCAAATTGAAGACTGTAAGTCAGATTGTGGTGATCGCACTTTTAATTGCTCCTCTGTCTGAAGCGTGGAATTTTCCCGCATTAATTGCTTTTTGGGTTTCTGTGGCTTTAACTTTGATTTCTGGCGCTATTTATTTGTGGCCGGAAAAGACGGGTGACGAAAAGTAAGCTACCTTCTTGATTACTCGTTCCCAAGCTATTCCAGGTAACGAGTTAAATTCCTATTAAACTAAGCCGAAATCAAGCGACCTTTCGGTTGAGGAATAGAACGCCCCAATTCCTGAGCCGTCTCAATCCACTCCTGCATAATAATCTCGATATTTTGTAGTGCTTCTTGATAAGTTTCGCCATCCGCAGCGCATCCGGGTAATTCCGGCACTTCGGCAATAAATGCTTGGTCTTCTTGACTCCAGTAGAGGATAATTTCATAGCGAAGCATCGTTTTCACCTCCTAGTTGGTGTTTGAGAATTACCTCACGAATTTGCCTGACTTGATAGGCTTTGGCTTGCGAGCCTTTGGGTTGAAGATTTAGGATTTCTTCAACACCATCTTTAGCAAATATGTGGTGACTGCCGCGAATCCGTTCCTCAAAGCCGAGTCTGCGTAAAAGTTGGCAAAGTTGAGCAAAGGGTATAAGCTGTTGTGCATTTAAAACGCATATTGGTATAATATAACATAATGATATTCAGAAAAAGTGAATGCCTGCTAA
>NZ_JAUBPR010000072.1:0-34412 GCF_036700845.1 Microcoleus sp. S13_C5 | reverse complement strand
CGGCAATCGTTTGGGAGTTTTGTGTTTCCGAATCTATCTTCCTTTCCTTCTGCTTGAATATCTGCGGAATGTGGGTTAAAACTATATTTTCCCTTGTCAATTGTCCATTTACTAAAAAGCATTCTCATCTTCACTGAGATGACGGGCAACTACACTGTATGGATAATCATTTTGCTCAACATCTACCCCAATAACCACAACTCGGCTGACAGGAGAAATGCTCATAGCTTCATCCAGAGCATTTTCCATTGTTCGATTTCTTTTTTCTCTATCAATACGCTTATAGGCGAAGCCAACGACTGCTCCGCGCTCTGGAACTATTTCATTAGTCAAGATACAAGTATTATTGTGATCGGGTAGTTGCCAAAACTTATGGACAATTTTTTTAATTCGTTTGAACCCTTCTTCAAACTTTGTTTGATCCTCATGAGTAAAATTGAGAAGTACACAACCAACTTCAGTCCAACGCTCAGACTGCCGTGATTCAATATGCTGGATAATGCTTCTCCACCAACGTGTTAATTTACGCTGCGGTTTAGGAGTTTCACTTTTAGGTAATTCCTTCATAAAAAATGGATCAAAAATGTTGGACATGCCAAGTAAGGAAAGACGCTGTTGAGTAAACTCAGCATTCCCAATGTTAAACCCTGTATCAAGATAGAACGCAAGCAAATCAATCTCATCGCCATTATAATCAGCATTTTTCTCAAATTCTGCTCGCCGCACTAAGTAGTGTAGTTTCTCACAACTTCCCTCCAAAATTTCAAAGATAATTTCGAGATCAGCAAGAGACATAGTTGGAGACATTTCAATATCATATCCAATTAAACCCGCTTGTTTCAAATCGGTGGCTCGACAAAAAAGAGTACCCAATGACTCTAAAGTGATACTCAAGCGAACCACCTCACGTACTTTTGAACAGTCAACTTCATGTAATTCGCCTTTGCGATTATTCAACTGATGCAAACCGGGATTTTTTATTAGGTAATCAGAAAATCTTTTGGATTGAAGGGATGGTTCTACCATTAATTTTTTGACAATCTTCTTTAGGCTCTCAAATGCCCCACGCTTTGTCGCTTCAGTCACTCTACCTGATTTAGCCTCCACAACTAGCAAATAAGAGTCGAGTAAAACCAGAAGGTCAGTTTCAAAAGTCTTCTTGGTTGTAGCATCGAACCATTCGCTACCTTGATAAAGCTTGGCAGATGGGAAAGCTTTTTGGAAAAGCTGATAAATCTCTTGCTCCAAAAATTTTCCTCTACGCTCTTCATATTTTTTATAAATTTCAGCATGAGGTTTAATAATAGCTTCCATAATATCTATGAAATAATTTAAGAAGAGTGTTATGACTGGGCAGAAATAAGTTCCCACCTCAAGCTTGATGAGAGGTTTCTGCCAAACAGGATTGCCAAGAAATAAATGTTCTGGATTCCAGTCTGATAAATCTCCGAAAGATAGCGACCAGGCATCCAGCACATTTTTTAATGCTTCTGGATTAACAGCTTTTGGGTAAGCATCTACAAACGTATCGAGTGTTAATGTGTAAATAGGTTTTAGTCGTAGATCACTTTGACTGAAAATAATAGCTCTTAAGCCGTCAAGAGTTAAATCTTTCTCCTGAACAAAGGCTGAGAGGTCTTCTGGAGATGAAGTAAGATCGGGAAAAGCTTGATAATATTCTTTGATAGCTGTTTCGATGTTTTTGGCGCGGAGCGCAGGCATAACCAAATTCCGATGCTGATTAATTCTGTACTCAACAACATCGAGTATTTGGAACCACATTTCAACTAAACAACGAACTCGAACTCCAATTCTTTGCTCGATCGTATCATCCAGGCTTGAGAATAAATCCGAAACAATCCGCTTAACTTGTTGTGGATATCCCCAGTTACGTACAGCTTGAGTATCTGCCCTGATCCTTTCTACTGTGATAAGCTTCTGATGCTGCTCTATGGTTTCGATGGATCGGCTAGGGATAAAGGCTTCATTTGAAATCCACGTGTGACATCCTGAACCAGTTGGCGAAACTCAACAAAGTCTTGTGGTAGAGCTGATCTGAAATCAAATGAATCTTGTGAATGCTGAAGAAGAAGACCTTGTAGAAATTCTACATGATGTTGAAGGATTGGATTTTTTTCAGTCCATTCACGATTTATACCGGGTGAAGTAGTTAAATCGTAGTAGGCAAAAAACGATAGTAAAGAACAAGGCTCAACCTGAAAAATTTGTTTTTGCAATGTTTCAAAAGAGACCTCAAATTGTTGACCGAAGTTTTCACCTAATTTCTTAATTAATTCAACTCTTTCGTCTTCAGTCATTCCCTCAAACGGTGATGACATCTTGTGATAAGTGAATCCAGTAAATTCTTTTTCGACGCGACGAGTACCAAAACCTCTAGACTGGTTTTTATTATTTGCTTGGGGAAAAATTTTTTCTTTCTTCCGTTTCTTCTTGGTCACTGTAAAACTCACCTAAACCATGATACTTAGTTCTCCCTCCCAATGATAGCGGAACTTTATTAAAATACTCAACTCGGAGAGATAACTTTGATATACCGCCCGATATAACCTAAGCAGTCGAACTATTATTAGGGTGAAACTTTCCACTGGGACAGAATAATGTCAACTCAATCCAGCAATAATATTGACGCTCATAGCCAGAATAGCGGTGTTAAAAAAGAACGACAGCACGCTGTGAAAAAGCACGAGATACCTCGTCGAACGAGAAGTGATCTGCACGTCTGCAACTTGGCAAGTCATGCCAATACCAAAGGAGAAATATAAAAAATCTTTGTAGTCAGGTTCCTCGTCGCCCGGAAAATCCAAACCCCCCGCCTGCAAGTAACTGCCGTGCTGCTTGCTGCGGTTTTTGTAGTAGCTGCGGGCATAGTGCATCGTGAAGATAGTGTGTACCTGCATCCAAGAGCCAATAATTGTAAGAACAGAAAGCCCTAAGTGCAGAAATAGCAAATCGGGGGGCAGGCCTTTGGTATCGCGCAGCAGGAAGAAGATAGCTAACAAGCTAGCACAAGCCGCCGCCACGATCGTACTTAAGATTGTTAAGCGGCCAGCGTCCAACTGCTGAGCGTGGTGGCGCATTATTTCGGGAGTGCCTTGCAGCATCAGCATCCAAGTCAAAAGCAGGAAACTCACAGCGCCCGCGTTCCAAATGCACAGCGTCCGAGTCAGGAGGAAATAGTGAGGCGGCAGGAAAACAGCAACTGCTATAGCAAACAGAACAGACACAAACAGGCGGTGCCGGACGCTCCAGACCCAGTGCATTTGAGATTTGGAAACATTTCTCACAGTAATTTAGCCTAAGTTAGGCACAGTAACGGTTAGAAAATCTTAACTCCTATCTTTTCAGGAAATCCCCAAAGATAATGAATTGGTAACGCGCAGCACAGGCAGAATTTTTCATGCCTTTCGATAGATCGATCGACCTCAACCTTCTAGGTACAGTGGGAGAAAATATAAATTGTGGCTTGAAATTATGGCATCCTCCCAACCCCTCAAAGGCATTGAATTGATCGACTGCGCCAAAGCTAACGCCCAACAAGGAATCGCCACAGCCGCGAAGCTTTGTGGCTACGGAGGCGACCTCAACACCTTCGAGCGGGAACTGAAACAGGCTTGCCAAGATATCGGCGTCGAAGTCAAGGAGTTAAGCGACTTGATTACGGCTCAGCAGATGATGAAACAAGGAATGGGTATTGAAGTCGCTCCAGATACTCCCTCAGAACTCTAGGCTCAATCTCCACCGCACCAGTTTTAGCGCTAAGATTGCCCCGACACCAGTATTTTGAGTCTGCTAGCTGAGGCAGGCTAGAATGTTTTGCATGGGAGCTTCCGACTTTAGCAAGGAGTCGCGTTTTCTCCCGCGAAGAGGGTGCTTTCTGGAGGGTGCTGAGATTGTTAGGAGGACTGTCGTGTCAGATCAGCAAGACCGAATTATGCGTTTGTTTATAGAGGAGGCTAAGGAGCACCTCGATACTCTAGAAAATGGTTTAGTGGATTTAAAGTCCACGATGAAAGACCCCGAAAGCGTCCAAGAGATGTTTCGAGCCGCCCATTCCGTGAAAGGAGGGGCGGCTATGCTCGGCTTAGATAGTATTAAAACAACCGCTCACCGCTTGGAAGATTGTTTTAAGGTGCTCAAGGACGGGCCCGTCAAGCAGGTTGACCAAACGGCAGAATCCCTATTTTTAAAGGGAGTTGATACGCTTAAGGACTTGCTGGGGCGACTGGAGGGGCCTTTCGGCTTGAGGAATGAAGAGGGAGAAAAACTCGTGCAGCAGGTGATGCCTGTTTTTGCTCAACTGGAAACTCATCTCGATAAATTGGCGTCGGGCAAAGTGCAGGCTGCTGCTGGGTCTGGTACGCCCGCCGCTCCAACAGCGGGCGCTGTGCCGGCGAATTTTGCTGTTGAAGTGATGACTTTACTCAAAGAAATGTTGCAGGTGTTCAAGCAGAAAGAATCGGCTGCTAGTCGCTCTGAGTTGACGGCTGTGTGCATTCGCCTCTATAAGTTGGGAGGTAAAATTGAGACTTGGCAAAATTTAGTAAAAACCGCTAGAGCAGCGATCGTTAATCCCAAAAACTCTTATAAAGTCTTAGCTCCGCTGATTATCAAAGAACTCAAGGAAGCTGGCGATTTAGTACAAGGGGGGAAAGTCAAGACGATCGTTCCGAGTAAAAATTTGCTACTTTTGGCAGCAAGCCCAAAACCAGCAGAGGCAAGCGCCCCAGCCGCCGCAGCAGCCCCAGCAGCAGCGTCAAAGCAAGTCGCACTTCCCGCCGAACCGAAGGCGGTAGTTAAACTTTTGCTAAAAACTTTCAACAAAAAGCAACTTTCCGAAATCGCCAAGTTACTGGTTCAAGCCATCAAATCCTCGAACTAGGACTTGTTGCAGTAGAAGATAGAGTCAAAGCAATATTTTTGAAGCGGACAATTTTCTGGGGGTGCTGGCAGCATGAGTTGAGCAGCAACTCGAAAAAATTCACTCATTCGAGATTTTTGCCCTCTACCTTCTACTGTTGGGCAAGCCTGCGTTAGAATTAGTGGATATGTAGGCGTGCAATATTGTACCAGAATTAAAAATCGAGCAGGCTTTATAAGGCGGTAGCTGTGAAACCAATTAGTTCATTAGAAGATGCTTTAAACCGCTGTCAGGCGATGGGAATGCGCTTGAGCCGCCAGCGTCGATTTATTCTAGAACTTTTGTGGGAGGCAAAAGAACACCTCTCGGCTCGCGAAATTTACGATCGCCTCAACAAACAAGCGCATTCGATCGGGCATACTTCTGTTTATCAAAATCTAGAAGCTTTGTCGAGAGCAGGGATTATTGAGTGCATAGAACGCTCGGAGGGACGCTTGTACGGCAATGTCAGCGACTCTCACTCTCATGTCAATTGTCTTGATACGGCTCAGATTCTAGACGTTCATGTGGAACTGCCGATCGACTTGATCGAGCTAATCCAAGAGCAAACGGGTGTCAAAATTGTAGACTACCGGATAGATTTCTACGGATATCGATCGGCAGAGTCCGCCACCACGCAAGCATCGAGTGTCAGCGATACGCCAAAGGCTTCGTAACGGATAAAGCAGCGGCTGTTGGAAACAGAACCGATCTTTGTGCTGGGCCGAGCCGTCGTATAAAAGGATTTAAGTATTTTGCTGGGTTCGATCGGTTTTTTTGCCGTCGCCCGCCGGAATTGGGCACAGTAGAAAAAAAATGAAAACAGAAAAATGAAACTCGATCGGCAAGTTTGGCGATCGGGAATAAAATTTACGACTATACCCAAAAAATCAGTTCTATCGGCTACACGTAAAAGTGTAGACCAAATCCGGCTGTAGTTTCCCCTTGATTTTTAATCTGCTTGGAGAAGACGAAAGTTTGTGTAGTGTGGGTTTCAACCGCTGAGTCTGATCAGGGAATTGCTGAACCGGATTTAATATTAGACCTTAGTTTAATCGCTCCCCCAATTCATCTGTGGAGTCAAATCTAAAATCTAAAATCTAAAATCTAAAATCTAAAATTGATAGACTGACGGGGGCTTCATACTGTTTTTTCTGCTAAACGGCCCCGGGATCTGTCAATAACTGTGTGATAACTGGTATGATTTACGTGCTTCGAGAGCCTAAAATACTCGGAAGCAACCAGTGGGGCCAGACACGAACCTCACTATAAAACGCCGTAGAGGGAAAGATGGCCAGTACCTTGAAGGAAGTTCTCGATCTCCTTAACAGGAGTCAGAAGCCGACATCACAATCTATAGATTTGATGTGGGAGTGTCACGTGAAGAGTGCGCATTACAGGACAGGCTGAAGTAATGGCGAGACGACAATCTGACCAATTCCACACACCACCGCAATACAACCCATCCCCCAAACCGACGGCACAGTTCAGTGCAGAGGCGACAGGCGATGCGAGTTCCTCAGTAACGGCGCTGCCGATTGAGGGCAAAAGAACTTTTTGGCAGTGGCAACTTATCTGGCTGAGTCTCCTGGTGGGATTTGGAGTAACCGGTGCCGCTGCATTTCTGTGGTTGCTGACGATGCCGCCGCCGCCCAATTGCCAGCAACTGTCACCGCTCGCGGCGGATGGAGAGCGACTTTACTGCGCTCAGCAAGCTGCTAAGTCGGGCAAGCTAGAACAGCTAGAATCGGCAATAGCACTGGTGCAGGCTTGGCCGAAAGAACACCCTCTATACTCGCAGGGTCAACATTTGATCGGGGAATGGTCGAAAGCCATGCTGGGATTCGCCAGGGCGAAAATTGAGGTGGGCGATTTGAAGGGCGCTCTGGAGATTGTGGCGAAAATTCCGAAAACCAGTCCGTCTTACCCTGATGTACAGGAAGCTGTGACTGCTTGGGAAAAAAATTGGCAGGAGGGCCAAAAACTCTACGATACAGCCCTAGCAGCTTTGAAAAGTGAGGATTTAAGGAAGGCCTGGGATTATGCTCAAGCTCTGTTCAAGCTGGAAAATGTTTTCTGGAGTCAGAAGCGGTACAACGAGCTGATCCAGCAGATTTCTTTGGAAAGAAACGGCTGGCAGCGCTTGCAAGAGGCTAGAGATTTGGCGAAGGACGGAACTCCGCAAAAGTTCGCTGAGGCGATCGTCCTGGCTCGTAAAATAGACTCGCAGCTTTTTGCCCGCGCTAAAGCTGAGAAGGAAATTGAGGGCTGGAGCCGGACTTTGCTGGCAATGGCTACTAAACGGTTGGGGGCGAAAGACCTGCCGGGGGCGATCGAGGCTGCTTCGGTTGTGCCGCAGGATTCCCCGCTGTTTGCGGAAGCTCAAGATTTGATGCAGTTGGGTAGGGCTCAGGCAGTGACGTGGAACCAGTCGATATCAACTCCGCTGCCACAACACATTTTTAGCTTGCTGGAAGGGCAGGGGGCTGCTAGCCAAATTGCTCCGGGTCGCCCTCTGTACAAGCAAGCTCAAGTTCAAATTGAAAATTTGCAGGTGCAGTTTCAAGATTTGCTGCGTCTGCAAGTGGCGAGTACGATCGCTAGTGTCGGTCAGATAGGGACGTTTGGACTCGCGATCGAGCAAGCACAAACCATCGGACTTAAGCAGCCGCGGCGGATTCACGCTCAAACTTTGGTGGCTTCTTGGCGCCGGGAAATTCAGCGGATCGAAGACGAATCTTTTCTGACTCTGGCGAAGCAGTTGGCAGAAGCGCAAACCGTTGAAGGACTCAAGGCGGGCATCGCTCAGGTAGTTCTGATTGCTCAAAACCGCCCCCGCAGGGTAGAAGCGCAAACTCTCTTGGCTCAGTGGACGAAACGCATAGAAGTTATTCAAGATCAGCCTTTTTTGGATGAAGCGATCGCCCTGGCGAAGCAAGGAAAACTTAGTGCTGCTATTGAAAAAGCTTCGGCAATTAAGAGCGGTAGGACTTTGTACGCGAAAGCTCAGGATAATGTCTATCAGTGGGTGAGCGAACTGCAAGTTGCTCAAGACAGACCGATTCTCGATCGAGCTGCGGAATTGGCATCTAAAGGCAGTCTAGGAGCGGCGATCGATACGGCTTCCCAAATCGGTTACGGTAGGGCGCTGTATTCAGAGGCTGCAGGTGCGATCGGCCGCTGGAGTGCTGAACTCAGAGCCAACAGTGCACCGCCGCCGGAACCCGCTCGTGAGTACGCGCCGGAACCCGCTCGCGAGTACGCGCCTGCTCCCCGACAAGAGGAGTACGCGCCGGCTCCCCGACAAGAGGAGCAGGCTCCGGCTCCCGAGCAGGCTCCGGCTCCCGAGCCTTACTATCCGCCCGCCAGCCAACAGGCCCCCGCAAGGGAACCGGAACCTTACTATCCCCCCGCAAGGGAACCGGAACCTTACTATCCCCCCGCGAGGGAGCCGGAACCTTACTATCCCCCCGCGAGGGAGCCGGAACCTTACTCTCCGCCCGCGAGAGAACAGGCCCCGGCTCCGGCTCCGGAACCTGCTCCTCCTCCGGCTCCGGCTCCGGAACCCGCGCCGCCCTCGATTCCTGACTCGGCTGGTCCTCCTGATGCTAATTTGATCCCCGAGTAATGGGGTTTTCGCGCGATCGAGCTCTAAAATCTCCAATCTAAAATCAAGTGAGTAATTTGCAACTGCTGACGATCGATAGCGACCCCATTTTCCGGCTGGGGCTGCGAGTCGCTTGCGAGCAGTATCCAGACTTGCAAGTTGTCGCAGAGGTTTCAACGCGAAACGAGGCTTTGCGGGTTCTAGAAGCTCGCTCCCTCGGCTCTGAAACAGCCAAGAAGCCTGGAGATTTGGCAATTTTGGCTGTTGAGACCCTAAATTTGCGATCGGGTCAAACAGAGGCGCTGGCATTTTGTCGCGAACTCAAAAGTTTGTACCCCAACCTGCCCCTGTTGCTGCTAGGCGGGCCGCTGACACCGGAGTTGTTGGCGGATTTACAGGCTGCAGGCGCGAATGGGTATTCTCCTAAAGGTAGAGATATTTCTCTGACAATCGAAGCTGTTCGCGCGGTGGCATTTGGTCACACTTATTGGGCGACGGATGCGGCAGCTAACTCGGAAATAGAACTAAATGCAGCGGTGGTTCAAACAGTAGAAAACTCCGCAGCAATTGCCGATAAAAATGCAGATAATTTGACCGTTGATACGCCAGTCCACAAAAAAATGCTGGCTTATTTTTGTCGTTCTGGACTACGGGAAATAGATGCAACTTTGGCGGTTGTCCAAGCTAATTTGCAAGAGTTCAGAGCCGCAGATGCGACTGATTTGCCCTCTATTTTAGATGGGGTTGTACTCAGCGGGCGCCGCAGAGAATTACTCGCAGCTCGTTGGATTGTCAGTCAGTTATTATTTGAAGGAAAAGGGGAGAAGGCAAAAGGAAGAAGGAAGAAGGAAGAAGGAAGAAGGAAGAAGGAAGAAGGAAGAGGGGAGAAGGAAGAGGCAGAAGGAAGACGGGAGAATTGGTTGAATAATTCTCAGTTGCAAGTAGCGAATTCTCAAGTTTCGGCGAATTATTTGGACGTGGCAACTAATTGGCAAAATAGCTTGTTTGACTCTGTGGCGACTAAATTCCAGTTTGAGTTGGTGAATTTGACTGGCTTGCCTTTGGAAATCGATATTTTGCGATCGCCCAAAAAGCGTGAATTGATGAGTTCCATCCTGCGGAAGTTAAAGGATTTGCTGGAGGAATTGCGCTTTTCGCAAGTACAGCAAACTCACTTGTCGCAAAAAATGCCTGCTATTTTACGGAATTTGTGGGAGGCGACAATCATAGATTTTTTTGGCAGATACTATACACTGCAAACGAAAGAAAATCTGGTTTTTGATGGCAGTCAAGCAAGCTTAAAACTGGAAGAAAGCCAAGGGGGAAGCGCTGCTTATCTCTTGGCTGGCAGGGGCGTAGAAGTAGTGCCGATGCTGCTGGCCGATGCGGATGTAGTTGCCGCAGAAATACTTGACAAAATACCGATGACAGTTGAGTTTTTTGCACATTTGCTATTTGAAATTCCTCTAACAGTTGACAATGTTTCTTGTGTTTCAGGCAGCCCGGAAGCTATGCAGCGAGCTGAAGCTTTGTTGGAAAATTTGGCAATACAAGTTGCTAGCGGAGTGGTACAGCCTCTACTAAATAATTTGGCAAATATTGAAGAAATCAAGCAAATGTTTTACGATGGGAAGTTGATTTCGACGCGAGAAATTGAGAGGTTTCGGAATAATTTGTCGTGGAGATATAGCTGGGATAGATATTTTGTGGAACCGAAAGCGATTTTTGAAAGCAAGTTTTGGTTGTTTGTTTTGGGGGATTTGGGAATTAAAAGAATTTCTATTTATTCTCCGAGAAATCGGGAGTTAGCACAGCTTTCTGGGTGGCAGTTAGCCTTGACTTTGCTGCTGGAAACCAGGGATGCGATCGCACCTAGGGTTCGCGCGGTTATTTCGCTGTTGGGTGCTGCTGTTGTTTACGTTTTGACCCAGGTAATAGGGCGGGGAATTGGTTTAATCGGGCGGGGAATTATCCAGGGGATTGGTAATTCTTTGCAAGATACCAAGTTTGGGAAAAACGGGTAACGGGAAGTTTGGGAACGAAGCAGTATAAGGGGTTTAAGGGATTTACATTAATACATTAATCAGTCGGATTTGATAGAATTGGTGATTGGTGATTGGTAATTGGTGGTATTATAGATAGTAACTTAATGCTATAAGGTTGACTTTTTATGAGTATTATGATATCGATAGATGCCGATCGCATAAACAGTTTAGATTTGTCTCCGGTGCGGACTGTGATTGAAAAGTGGCTGGCAGAAGGAGCGATCGCCCACAACGAACAACAGCTACAATTTGAAATTGAGTATCCGCGCGAAGAGTTAGATCCGCGAGAAATCTCGGAAATTCCCGAAGTGCGGCTGTGGTTTATTCGCTTGGATGCTTGTTACCCTTGGCTGCCATTTTTGCTGGATTGGAAAGCGGGAGAATTAGCGCGCTATGCCGCGATGTTGGTGCCGCACCAGTTCCACCGCACCCAAGGTATTCAGTACAATCCTGAAGCTTTGGAAATGTTTTTGATGAGCAAAATATTCGTGTTGACTGATTGGTTTAATCAGCAGGGAATTCCCAGTAAATCAAAGTTGATGGCGATGTCGCAGATGTTTGGTTATGATTTGGACGATGCTTTTTTTGATGTGATTGTGCCGCACAAATAAGCTGTAAGTAAGCCCACCTAAATTGTATTTTTTGGGCGGGCGGGACGCCCACCCCACAAGAATTCGCTCAAACTTGACTGTAAAATTTAGATGCTTCACCCTACTGTGGCGAGTAGGGGTTGGCTTCTAGCCCGCCCAAAAAGGCGTAAGGTACGCAGTGTGTACCCCACAAATAGCGTGGTAAGCCCTCTTCACAATTTTCTCAGAATTGAGAGCTAGTTTAAATAAACAACGATCGCCCCATTCAATCGATCGAGGAAATTTACCATGACAACAGATTACCTCATCGTCGGCAGTGGTTTATCAGCACTGGTTTTCGGAGCTTTGATGGCAAACTCCGGCAAAACCGTACACATCCTCGAAGCTCACGAGCATCCCGGAGGCTTTGGTCACACCTTTACGATGGCCAAAAAATACACCTTTAATGCCCAATTCCACTACGTTTGGGACTGCGGCGAAGGACATACAGTCAATCGAGTTCTCAAAAAACTCGGCCTCGATCGAGATGTCACCTTTGAGCGGTACGATCCGAATGGCTACGACCACATGAGAATGCCTGGGTACGCGCTAGATATACCCTCGGAACCAGAGGAACTGATCCGCAGATTGTCGGCGCTGTTCCCCGAAGCAGGCGAGAGAATTCGCCAATTCGTCAACGAAGTCGAGAAAACCGGCGAGGGACTCAGAAAACTCGCTCCTCCTGTCAAACCAATTGAATTGCTCAAAAACTTCGGTGACGTATTCTGTGCCGTCCAACACCTCAACAGTACACTTCAGGACGTTTTCGACAAGTTCCAACTCCCCCAAGCCGCCCAAACCTTATTAGCCCTGCAATGGCCGGACTTTTTGCTGCCCCCAAATCAGCTTTCTTTCTATGCTTGGATTGCCTTGTTTAGAGGCTATCAAGAAGGTGCATTTTACCCGACGCAGCATTTTGAAGATGTCATCAATTCTTTAGTTAAAGTCATTGAATCCAACGGGGGGAAAGTTCTATTAAACCATGAAGTCACGAATTTTAGGGTGACAAACAGAACAGTAACTGGAGTTGAAGCGATGGATTTGACCACGCATCAAAGCCATGAATTCACCGGCGACACGGTGATTTGCAACCTTGACCCGAAAAGAGCGGCCAAGATGATTGGAGAGGAACTGTTCTCTAAAAAAGTGCGGCGGAAACTCAACTATGAGTATTCTGCATCTAACTACATGGTGTACTGCGTTGTCAAAGATATCGATCTCCGAGACTATGGATTTGGCAAGTGGAATACGTTTCATTCGGAACACTTGGATCTAAATGAAGCTTTTGCTCAAATGTATGACCAAAATGATTTTTCTCGTCCGAGCTTTGCCATTACAACGCCAACTTTACTCACGGAAGCGCGGCGGGATTGTCCAGAAGATTGTCAAATTGTGGAATTTCTGACTGTTGCTAATTACAGCTATTTTAAACAAGTTTGGGAGAGCGATCGCAAAGCTTACAGACAGAAGAAACAAGAAATTCTCGACTCGATTTTAGATGTTGTGGAAAAACACTATGTTCCGAATTTCCGCAAACACATGGTCTTTCATATTACCGGAAGTCCGACGACTAACGAGCGCTTCTGTTGGTGTCCTAACGGTAATTCCTACGGTTCCAGCCTGACGCCGCGCAACATGGGGGTCGATCGGCTAAATCATGAAACATCCCTCAACAATTTCTATTTCTGCAACGCCTCTTCGGGCTATCCAGGCTTTGCACCCACATTTTGGACGGGGGCGCTGCTTTATCAACGTTTATCCGGCGATGCGATTTTAGGCTAAGAGGAATTGGTTACTCGGCGATGGAAATCGCTACTACAGAAACGAAGTCTGCCTCCGCAGACTAAAAAATAAAAAGGGCATCACATCCAACCGGGCAACGAGAGAAAGCTAGGAAAAGGTTCTTCTCCCCCCTTATTAAGGGGGGGTAGGGGGGATCGGATCGTCTCTCCAACAGCTCTTAAGCATTCGATGATTAATGTTCCATTCTATCAAGTAGGAGTGAACTATGAGAATTGCAATTGTTGGGGGCGGAGCGAGCGGTATGGCAGCAGCCTACTGGCTTGATAAACAGGGACATCACGTCACTGTGTTGGAAAGTCAGCCGATTTTAGGCGGACACATTCGGACACTTAACAAAAATGTTGCGGCCAATCAATCTGAGTGTAATGAAATATTAGAAAATGGGGTACTGGAATTTCCGACTGTGTTTTACAATTTCATGGCTTTTATGCAGGAGCTAGGCGTTGAATTAGAACCTGTGCAGATTGGTTCAGCCCTGTTTTTTAAAGATGGCACCCACTTTTTGTCTGCGGTTTCTATCCGAAAGAATTTCACCGGAATCCAACGCCTGATCGAGTATTTGCGACTTGATAGTCTCTACGCTCGTTCGGCTGGATTTATTTTAAAAATGCGGTTTGCTAAACAGCACGATTTCTACGATGTACCGCTTTCTGAGTCTTTGAAAAGCTCGTGCATCCGCAATTATTGGTTGAGGTTGCTGACGATGTATAGCTACTCGATACCCTTTGAATTGCTCGACAATTTTCCGGCGGAATTGGCGATGCCTGTTCTACGCGAATATGCCTCGGTCAACTGGGTGAGGATTAAAGGCGGGGTGTATTCTTACATTGAAAAGATTTTGGAGCGGTTTAAGGGGGAGATACTGCTAAATGTGGAGATTGCCAATATTTTTAGAAGTGCTGATGCTGTAAAAATTGTGCTTTCTGATGGGGAAATCCAGGAATTTGATAAGGTGGTTTTTGCGATGCCACCAGATCAAGTTATGAGGCTATTGTCTGATCCAACGGATGCGGAAACAAAGCGGTTTTCGGCGTGGAAAGCCAATTATGCAACCACTGTACTGCATTCTGATACATCAATGTACGATCGCTACGGTATCCGCAAGTTATCAGAATTTGATTTTTTCGAGACGGATAAGGGATGGGGATATAATGCGAGTTTGAATCAGCTTTGCGGCATCTCATCGCCACGAGAGTACAGTTTAGCTTTTCATCTGGAAGAGTCGATCGCCAAAAAAGACATTATTCACATTCAGAAACATCACACGCCGCTGTACAATGTCGAGTCTTTTCGATATCGAGATGAAGTTATCGAGACTAATGGCGAGAACAACACTTATCATGCGGGAGCTTATTTGGGGAATGGTTTGCACGAAGGAGCCATTACCTCTGCTTTGCGAGTCGCAAAATTAATTGGGTGAACTCAATTGTGATGCTACAAACTCTCGCAAAGGTCAGTAAATTTCTTGCCGGTGCAACACTCTCACAAAAGTAATGATGTCTGCATCAAACAGTTAAACCAATGCGAGAGTCGTCCACTCGGATGCGAAAGTAATTTTTGGCGTTGCTTAAGCTGCGACACCACGTGCTGCAGTTAAGTAGACATCATTGCTCAAAGATGGGGGCATTGTTGAGCCCGCTAACTGAGTACCCTCAAAGTTGGTTCCCGTGAATGTTGCCCCGCTCAAGTCGGCTTCGCTCAAGTCTGCATAGCACAGTCTAGCCCAATCGAGATTTGCCTGCACCAAAGAAACTCCCACCAGATTTGCCCTGGTTAAATCTGCTCCCATCAACTTGACGCCCCGTAACTGAGCTTCGCTGAGATTGGCGGCTAACAAGTTCGAGCCTTCCAGGTTTACCCCGTTCAGTTTGGCTCCGCTCAGGTTGACGCCATTGAGATCCGTCCTGCTCAGGTCGATGCCATTGATGTAAGCTTTGCTGAGATAGATGCCTGTTAGTTGAGCGCCAAAAAGCTTTGCACCGCTGAGTTTTGCTCCTCCGCAGTTTGCCCAGTTGAGGTTGGCTCCCGTGAGGTTGGCTCCCCGCAGGTTGATGAATTGCAGGTCGGCTGTACACAAATTGGCGTTCCAGAGGATGGCGCTCCGCAGGTTGCTACCGATGAGTTGGGCGCCACTCAACTTTGCCCTGGGGAGTTTTGCTTTGACGAGGAAAGCTCCGCTGAGATTGGCTTTGGTAAGCTCTGCGTCCGCTAGTTTGGCTTGACCCATTTTGGCAAAACTCAGATTTGCCCTGTAAAGGTTTGCGCCGTTTAGTTCTGCTTTGGTCAGATGCGCCCGACTCAGGTTAGCTCCCGACAGGTTAGCCCTCGAAAGGTTTATTCCCACCAACATAGCTCCGCTGAGGTTTGCTCCGCTGAGGTTTGCGTCAGCAAAGTCTCTGTTTCCATTTTCGTACTCTTTGAGCAGCTCGGTTACTTCCATACGGGTCACATTCCTAATAGCGGAAATTTATTTAGAAATAAACACTCTTTATAAGTATTTTATCTCAAACGGAGCGGATGCGCTCGCACTTTCAAGAAAGCTGACAATTAACTTGATATTTATACATATACTCTTTGCTTTTTCCAGAGTCCCGACCGTTTTGAGGCCATAGTCTGAAACCCTTGATTTATCGTGGGTCTCTAGTGGGCTTCGGCAAGCGTTGCGATCGTACTGAACTCCGGGGAACCGTTATTCTCAGTAGGTAAGCCATCAAACACTGTCCGAAGTGTTAATCAATAGTAAAATTAATATTCTTGTTGTCCACTGTGGCTAACAGCTTTTTTAAACCGAGACTGCAAATTTGTTCGTTGTTTTTGCGCCCGGTGTCGCGAAGGCTAGCCGGGTCATAGCTGCAAATTGGATCTACGGTCATTTTTCCTTAAAATTTAGATGTGAAACAACAGCTTAATCAGCGATAATTTTTCTCTGTTGCCTCGCAGCAGTTAGACGATAGCGCTTTTCAATATTTGCTTGAGTGATCGGGCTGAAAAGTAATTTCAGACATTGTACTTCTGAGGGATTTATTGCTATGCCTAACGGTAGAGGGTATTCGTTCAAAACCTAGCGGATAATATACCGTAGATTGTACAAACCTAAGAGCGAGTAATCTCTGTATAGGCTCACCCCCTCTACTGGCCGTTAGGCAAATGTGTGAATCTATGTTATGCTGAGTCAAAATTGAGGAATCATTATGTCAAAAGAAAGAAAAAGCAACAAAGAAGTCAAAAAGCCAAAGAAACAACCTGATGGTGTTGCGAAGCCGAAGGATGACAAGAAAAATTATGGTAGCACCGAGGGCCGGAAGTAGAGATAGCTGCGACTCTTTGAACTGTGATTAATTTTGTTTAAGTTTTATTAGTATCAATTCTGAATAAATTACCATATCCTATTTGGGGATAATCCGAAAACAGATTTTATTATACCTACGGTATATGCAGTGCTAAACCCAAAGTATAATGAAATCTGTTTTTAGCGATGAATATGAAACATTCCGTTGCTGTATGATTGCGGCTCGTAAAGAAGCGCAACTAACTCAGGAGTCTGTTGCTAAATCTCTTAAAAAGCCCCAGTCTTTCGTAGCCAAATATGAAAACGGTGAACGACGGTTAGATGTAATTGAGTTTCTGTTAGTTGCTCATGTAATTGGTGTAGATCCTTGCAATATTATTAGGAAAATTTCACAAAAAATATCTGAAGCATCTTGTGAGAGGGAGATATGAATACGCAAGATGTAATCAGACTTGCATCCCAATATCTCGATCGCTTATCGGGTAACACTTTCGACGTTTTAGATGTATCTAAACCTGTTACCGTAGATGCAGCGGTGAACCTGTCTAAAGTTATCTCAAAGCTTTCGCCCTTAGTCGGAAATTTAATCGAATTTAACACCGTTGAATTCTTGAATCAACAAAATGAGTTCAGTGAATTTGGAAAGTGGCATAGGCAAGATCCAGGCTTTCCAGATACTATTTTCCTCGGCAGAGTTCAACCAACGCCAGGATTAGAAATTAAAGCGTGGTTCCCACTAGCAACAGAGATAACAGCACGTTTCAAAGATAGTCAAAATCACTTTAGGTTCGATCAGACCTACGTTGCTATCCTGGCATGGCTACCCGATAAAATCATCTATGGCAAGCCTCGCATTCTTGATGTGTGCGTTGTCTCTGGTTTATCGGTAGCTGTAGCGAGAGATACCCACTACCACAATCCGCCGGATTATCTTGTTTTAGAGCCGGAAGATACAACTCAAAGAACAGCAAATTTGCAACAAACAAACACCAGTGGATATAAATTCCAAGGCTCTGCTGAGGAGTTTTTAGAAGCTGAGAAAATAGTTGATTCATGGGGTACTCAAGGAAAAGTCTACAAACCAACTAGAGAGTATCAGCGCCTTCTGCGGGAGCTACGGATACGCTATGAATATAGACTAGATACAAATTTTGCAAAGATGGACAGAATTGTACATCCAGGCATTGAGGAATTTAAGCGACGTGTCTACAATACTGAAGTTTCCGGTATGACCGTTGGTAGGTGGAATAAGCTTTTATCAAGTCGCCTAGAAGGCAGCATCAAGAAATCCCTACAAGATTATCTACAGATTAGAGAAGAGAGTATTGATGAAATTATTGATTAAATCTCTGTACACCATAGTAGAAATAGTCTGGGTCGATCTCGCAAGAAAAGGCTTTTCGTTTTAGTTTACGTGCTGACAAAGCTGCACTAAAAAGTCCACCAAAAGGTTCCCATATAACATCGTTTTCATCGCTCGATGCCTCAACAATAAGGTTCATCAGATCCAGAGGTTTTTGGTTGAGATGTAATGCTTTTCCCGATAGAGTTTTAACTCTCTCATCGCCCCGTAAAGCTTGACGATCCCAAACGTTTGTAAAACCGTGAGGGCATCTAAATTTCGATCGCATCTTGCTCCATTCTTGTCCCGTTAAAGGCTGATTGCCATCCAGCGAAAAGTATGGTTTTCCTTGAGGACTACCATACTCATTTGCATAGTTCACTAGCCTTTCAAACATCTCGGTCGGAGGGAAATACCACAAATGCCCTTGATCGAAGTATTTCCTGGTTGCTGCATCCACCACCCCGCAAGCATTATTGGCCCGTCGTAACGGCAACCCAGAGCGTTTCCACTCTTGCAATAACCACGCCTTTAAGGTAAGTTCCTTAACTGTTACTTCTCTAACGTATTGAACGCAGACTTCTGTAACGACGGGGAACCTGCGAATTTTCTGTGTGTTAACATTCCCTGCGATATGACCTTTTCCCTTGTTCCAAATATTGGAATTGACATAGCGCCAACCATATTTTTCTAGAAGTGGATGCACAATAGCCCAACCAATCTCTGAATTCCAAAACCAGAGTGTTGTGCATGGCATGGCTGCTTTTGACCATGCCTCGATATGAGGTTGATACCAATTAGGTAAATCAATGTGATCGGACGTGTCTCCTTCAAACCCAAGAATACCGTAAGCTCCATCTGAAACGATGACAGTAGGTCGCTCCCAATTGTCGTAGTGATGGAGACTATCGCCCAGATATAAAGTAACGTATTCGTCACTCCATGTAGAAAAATTAAAATTGGTATTGAGATTAGCTACTTTGCCACGACCAACAGTGCTGCTCGCTTTGCGTTTTAAGATGCTGGGAGAATTGGCTTCAGGGTTACATCGACTCATTTGTTGATTTACGTGGTTCTAAAAATTCAGTAACTAATACCTTATCCTATTTTGGGATATCTGGTTGGTAAGACCCGTATAGTGTCGAACCCTGAGAGACGACAGCCTCAGTGTTTCAATCCCTAATAGGGATTTATTGTGATTGTGGCAAAAAAGAGGTAAGAGCTCGCTCAACCTAACAAATCCTCAAAGGTAACTCTGGCCGCTCTACCCAGCCTACAAAAATTTTATATTTAAGTGGAAATACTTAACTTTACTAAATATGTACGTAAAGGCACAAAATGATGACTAACTATCTATCGCATAGAAAACTGTGATATGATACACGAAATTTCGCTCGGTGTAAATTCTACAGTCAAAAAACTGACTCGATATCAATTTTTTTATGATTGATAAAAGTAAATTACCAGTATAACTGGAGGCAGTTGAAATGTATGGTTTAGTTAATCGTGCGATTCAAGACATGGTATGCGAGCGTTTTGATGAAGCTACTTGGGAAAAAATTAAGCAGAAAGCGCAAGTCCTAGACAAGCAATTTCTCATTTTAGAAGCTTATCCTGATGATTTGACTCATCGTCTAGTTAAATCGGCCAGTGAAGTGCTTGGCTTGCCGGGTGCAGAAATTATGCAGGCATTTGGCGAATACTGGGTGAAATTTACTGCTACTGCAGGTTATCAAGAAATACTAGATATGGCTGGAGATACATTACCCGAATTTCTAGAAAATCTAGATGATTTACATATTCGGATTGGGGTGCAATTCCCTAAGTTGCGACCACCATCTTTTGAATGTACAGAAGTTGCGCGAGATGTGATCGAGCTGCATTATCGCTCTACACGGGAAGGTTTCGCACCAATGGTAGTCGGGTTAGTTAAAGGTTTGGGCGATCGCTTCGAGACAGCAGTTGAGATCGCACACACTCAATCCCGTGAAGAAGGATTCGAGCATGACATATTTCGGATTGAGTACAGATCGGAAGAGATTGTAAATGATTCATGACTAAGCCGCTATATACACTGAATCCCCAGATGTTTTGCGATATATTTCCATTTCATATAGGATTTAATCAAAATCTGGAGATTGTCCAAGTTGGCGAGGTATTGCAACGGACTCATCAAATACCATTATTAGGTGAACAGATAGATCAACATTTTCAAATTCATCAGCCAGCGATCGTATTTAACTTTTTGACGATTCAGCAAAAACTCAAATCATTATTTATTCTGGAATCCCGACATAACTCTCTACGATTAAAGGGGCAAATGGTCGCTCTGAAAGAGGAGCGGGTGATCCTCTTTATCTGCTCTGTGTGGACTCCCGACTCAAGCCTACTCTCGAAATTAGCGGTTAAGTTGAAAGAGTTTGCCATCCACGATCTGACTCCCGATTTTTTGTTTTTGCAACAAACTAGCCAAACAGCAATTCGGGAAGTTCAAAGCCTTACAGAAGAATTAACTAAGCAGAAAAATCAGCTTCAAGCATCACTAGAGGTTCAGAAAGAACTGACTTCTTTATCCCAAATTCAAGCACAACATTTAAAGCAGGCATTGAGTGAACTTCAACAAACGCAATCACACCTAATTCAAGCAGAGAAAATGTCTAGTTTAGGCCAGTTAGTTGCAGGAATTGCCCATGAAATTAATAATCCGGTTAACTTTATTCATGGTAACTTGAAATATCTGCAAGAGGATGTCCAAAACCTAATAAATTTATTACACCTTTATCAGAAATACTATCCGCAGCCACCATCGGAAATTGAAGAAGAAGCCGCCATAATAGATCTCATTTTTTTAGAACAGGATCTTCCTAAAATTCTTAATTCTATCAAAATTGGCAGTGAACGTATTCGCAAAATAGTTAATTCTCTCAGAAATTTCTCCCGCCACGATGAAGCGGAAATCAAACCTGTAGATATTCATTCTGGAATTGAGAGCACTTTGTTGATTTTGCAGCATCGACTGAAATCTAATGCTGAAGATCGAGAGATTCAAGTGATTAAACAATATGGTAAATTGCCTTTAGTCCAGTGCTACGCATCGGCAATTAATCAGGTATTTATGAATATTATCAGTAATGGCATAGATGCTTTGCGAAATGCACATAAAAATTGTGCTGACTGGAACAAAGAACCCACCATTATTATTCGGACTTTAGTTAATGATTCTCAGAATTTGGTAGTGAGCATGGCTGACAATGGTCTGGGTATGGAACAGTCGGTAATCAACAAGATATTTGAGCCATTTTTTACGACGAAGCCGGTGGGAAGTGGTACGGGTTTGGGATTGTCAATTAGTTATTCGATTGTGGTGGAAAAGCACGGGGGTAAGTTAAGCTGTATTTCTGCAGCGGGAGAAGGAGCAGAATTTACGATCGAGATACCGCTCTAAATTCAAACCTGTAAGTTGAAACTCAAGCGGGCTGAAGCCGCTGAGATTCTTAAGAAATTGCTTCCTATCCTAAGTTTTGATGAGCCGATCCCTTGACGCTTTTTTGGGCAAACAATGCAAAAAATATCGTTTGCTCCGATCGCCCAAATCTATCACAGCGATATCTCAGTCACCGCAATATTACCCTCAAAACACACGTCAACATCAGTCCCCGGCGCCCGATCGCGCGATCCATACTCTCCCGCATAATAAAAGTATTCTCCCTCCATCCGGTAAACCACCGGCAGTGGCTGCGTCGAAGGCTGGCAAAACACAATTTCCGGTTCCGCACTTCCCGGCGCTAAATGTGGCAAATTCACATTCCAGAAACACCCCGACTTTGGTTCCCGGTTCAGCAAATCCGCCAATACCCGCGATGTCCAACGAGTAGCGACATCCCAATCTATTTCGAGCGGCCTTTTAACCCGGTGGGAAATTGCGATGCCCGGAATACCGTGCATGGCTGCTTCCCGCACAGCCGCAACCGTACCCGAAATATACACGTCAACCCCCAAATTGCCACCCGCGTTAATACCCGAAAGCACCAAATCCGGCTTCGCACAAACGTGATGAAGAGCAATACGCACGCAATCGGCCGGTGTTCCCCCTACAGCATACTCAAATTCCGATCGCCGATCGACATGAATCGGACTGTGAGCCGTCACTTGATGCCCGCAGCCGGACAATTGGCCTTGGGGAGCCACCATAATTGTTTTGCCGCTGACAGCCTGCAAAAGTGCTTGAATGCCCGGAGCATCGATGCCGTCGTCGTTGGTTAAAATTATCGTCATTAAAAATGTGTCGGTTTTATAGAACCGATTTGAGAGCGCAGAGGCTGGCAACCTTCTGGTAGCTCTAGCCCAAATTGGTTGTTGGTTGGTGGCGATCGTCAGTATGAGCATTGCCACACATTTATATCATCGCATTAATTAAACAGTTGCCGCAGAAATGTGGCGCGCCAGATTTTAGCCCAGTCGCACCTTGATATGACAGCTAAAGCGACTTGTTACGCTTGCCCCAGTGCAGCATTCATGACATCAGTGTCGATGCAAACATCTAATCACATAATTTTTTCCTCGGCTCTCCCCGATGCTTGGTGTTAAAAGTAGCAGATGATACTAAGTATCTGAAACTGAAGGTTGAAACCCTCGATCGTGCTAAATTATTAGCTTGCATTATTACCATAAGTACGAGAGAGCCGATAATAAGTTAATGTCGATTCCAATCGCTTTGACGCAGGGGATGGGAGAATAGATATCAAATCTTTATCAAAGATAGTATCTAAGTTACAGTCCTCATTTCCCATTCATAAATCAAATACTTATCTACACTGTTACCATTATTACATTTTAACTCAGGAGAGCCACATGAGCGAACCCACTCAAAGCAATACCAAAGCACGCTGTCCCCCAGTTCCTCAGTCAATTATGACCGCCAGTCGGGATGAACTCGATAACATCGATTTAGAATAGTTAATGAAAAGGGTAAGGTGAAAAAAATGATCGTTCTTTCAGGATACGAAATTATAGAAAATATTTACGAAGGAGTCAGAACCGTTGTTTATCGAGGGATAAGAAATCGGGATCGACAGCTTGTTATCGTTAAAATAATAAAAAATGAATATCCTACGCTTGAACAAATCACCAATTTAAGACAAGAATTTATAATTACTCAAAATTTAGAGTGTGAAGGAATTGTCAAAACTTACAACTTAGAAAATTATCAGAATAGTTTAGCGCTAATATTAGAAGATTTGGGGGGTCTATCCCTTTATCATTTTATGGCAGCCAATAACCTGTCAATAACCGAGTGGCTGAGGGTAGCGATCGCTCTATCTGAAACTTTGATATATCTCCATCAAGTACCGATAATTCACAAAGACATTAAGCCCTCAAATATCATTATCAATCCAGCGACCGGAAAAGTAAAACTGACTGACTTTAGTATTTCATCGCGCTTGGAATTGAAAAACCAAAGCATTAGCAATCCCAACCTGCTAGAAGGGACTCTCGCCTATATGTCACCCGAACAAACGGGGAGGATGAATCGAGCAATTGACTACCGCACAGACTTCTATTCTTTAGGAGTGACTTTCTATGAAATACTGACCAACCAGTTGCCATTTACTACCACCGATCCGATGGAGTTGGTTTACTGTCATATTGCCAAACAACCCGTCCCACCTAAAGAGGTAGCAGAAATTCCTCAAGCGGTTTCAGATATTGTGATGAAACTGTTAGCAAAAAATGCGGAAGACCGATATCAAAGTGCGGCGGGATTAAAATTTGACCTGGAAACTTGTTTGCAGCAATTGCAGACAACTGGAAAGATTGAAAATTTTCCCATCGGTCAACGCGATCGCGGCAACCAATTACTCATTCCCCAGAAGCTTTATGGTAGAGAAAGCGAAGTCCAAATTCTTCTAGATGCCTTTGGACGAGTCAGCCTCGGTGCCACCGAGATGATGTTAGTTTCCGGTTATTCCGGGATTGGTAAAACTTCAATCGTCAATGAAGTTCATAAACCAATTGTAGCAGCTAGGGGATATTTTATTCCGGGTAAGTTTGACCAGTTTAAACGCAATATTCCCTATGCGGCGTTAATCCAAGCGTTTCAAGAATTAGTTCGTCAGCTATTAACCGAAAGTTCCCAACAGATTGCTATTTGGAAAGAAAACTTATTAAAAGCGCTAGATAATAACAGTCAAGTTATTATTGATGTTATCCCCGAAGTAGAACTAATTATCGGTAAACAGCCTGAAGTTCTTCAACTGGGTTCATCGGAATCTCAAAACAGATTTAATCGGGTATTTCAACAATTTATTCGCGTTTTTTGTCAACCCGAACACCCGCTAGTCATATTCCTAGACGATTTACAGTGGGCAGATTCGGCATCTCTAAAGTTAATCCAACTCTTAGTCACTGACCCAGATAGCAAATATTTGTTAACGATTGGAGCTTATCGAGATAACGAAGTCAGTCCCGTTCATTCTTTAATTCAGACAATAGAAAAAATTCAAGAAACTGAAACGGTGGTGAATAATATCACCATTCAGGCGCTGGCTTTGGATAGCGTCAACCAATTAATCGCCGACACTCTCGATGCCAGCGTAAATTCAGAGCAAATAAAAGTTTTTTCTGAGTTACTTTTTAATAAAACCCAAGGGAATCCGTTTTTCTTAACCCAGCTACTCAAAACCCTGTACTCGGAAAATCTGCTGGTTTATCAGATAGATACAGATCGCTGGGAATGGGATATTCAACAAATCCAAGCGATTGGTATCGCAGATTTCAATATTATTGAACTGGTTGCCCGAAATATTCGCAAACTCCCAGAAACAACCCAGAAAGCATTAAAACTAGCGGCTTGTATTGGCAACCAATTTAACTTAGAAGTTTTATCAATTGTCAATGAAGAATCAAACATAGCGACGGCTGCTCATTTGTGGGAGGCAATGCAAGCGGGTTTGATTCTGCCGCTGTCTGAAAATTACAAAATTCCTCTAGTATTTGCCCAGGAAGAGTTGGCATCTGTACGGGATGTCAAAGTTGAATACAAATTTTTGCACGACAGAGTGCAGCAAGCAGCCTATTCTTTGATTCCAGAATCGGAGAAAAAAGCCACTCACCTCAAAATTGGTCAACTGCTGCTGAATAATACAACAGAGCAAGAGCGAAAAGATAATATTTTTGCTCTGGTTAACCAACTGAATTTTGGCATAGATTTGCTAACTCATCAGTCAGAAAAAGATGAGTTAGCTGAATTAAACCTGATCGCCGGACAGAAAGCAAAGGCAGCAACTGCCTATGAAGCTGCTGTTAATTATTTGAATGTAGGTCTAGAACTTCTAGCGGTAGATAGTTGGAATTGCAATTATGGCTTAACGATTAGCCTTTATTTAGAAGCGGTTGAAGCCGCATATCTAAGCGCTACTATCGAGCGAGCAAAAGCATTGGCAAACCAGGGAATAGAACAATCTAAAAACCTACTCGATCAAGCAAAATTTAACAATTTAATAATTAAGATGTATATTGCCCAAAACGAGATGCAATTAGCTGTAGATACAGGAATGCAAGTTATAGAAATGTTGGGAATAAAACTATTACCCGAACTTCCAAAAGACATCGTTATAGACGATTTAATTAACATTCCGCAAATGACAGATCCGCTAAAAATTGCGGCAATGGATATATTAACTAACATACAGCCAGCAGCTTTTATTTTAAATAACGGGCTTGGTCTACCCATTGTTTTTACGACCGTCAATCTCTCTATTCAGTACGGGAATGCACCTCAATCAATTTACGCCTACGGTATGACTGGCTGGCTTTTATGTGGTCCTTTGGCAGATCTAGATGCTGGATATAAATTTGGCAACCTGAGTTTAAATCTGTTAGATAAGTTAGATGTTAAAACAGAAAAATCTAGAACCTATGCTCTCTACTTTGCTGCTATCGGATTCTGGAAAGAGTATGTTAGAGAAACTATAGAACCTTTGCGTCAGTCAATTCAAAGCGGACTGGAAACGGGCGATCTAGAATTTGCTTGTCATGCTGCTATTTTCTACTGCGAACATCAATTTTTTAGCGGGGAACATCTGGAATATGTTGCAGAAAGACATACCCAATATATTGAGATGATGAGGAAATGCCAGCGAGAATACCAGCTAAACTATACTAAAATATGCGCCCAAGTAGTTTTAAATTTGCTTGGCAAATCTGACGATAAATGTCTTTTAAAGGGTGAAAAATTTGATGAATCAGGAATGCTACCCCGTTTTTTAGAAACCAACAATATTAACTCTATTTTTTATGTATACTTTGCTAAAACAATGCTTTATTACTTATTTAAAGATTATGAGCGCTCTGTAGAAAATGCCAAAATAGCGTCAAAATATGTAGACCCTGTACGCGCCCTGATGGTCTTTAGCGAATATAACTTTTATGATTCTCTGGCTCGGCTGGCACAATATTTCCATGTTGCTGCCTCAGAGCAAGAACAATCAATGACCAGGGTGGTAGAAAATCAGAATAAGATGAAATATTGGGCGCAGAATTGCCCAGCAAACTTCCAGCATAAGTATGACTTAATAGAAGGAGAAAAAGCCCGCGTCTTGGGGCAATCTTTCTCAGCAATGGAATATTACGACCTGGCGATAGATGGAGCCAAGGAAAATGGATATGTCCAGCACGAAGCCCTCGCCAATGAACTAGCAGCAGAATTTTATTTAACTTTAGGTCGTCAGAAAGTAGCGCGTACCTACATGATAGACGCTTACTATGCTTATATTCGCTGGGGAGCAAAGGCAAAAGTTAAAGATTTAGAAGAGCGCCATGCTAAATTACTCGCACCAGTCGTCGGTAGGAAAAACAGCCTGACGAGTGGAAGAGACGAAACGATTGTTCAGACCCGAACCACTGTCACTTCTACCAGTTCAGGTTCTGCAAACGAGCTGGATTTATCAACAATTATCAAAGCCTCCCAAGCGCTCTCAGGGAAAGTTAATCTGGATGAATTGCTCTCGAATTTGATGCAAGTCTTGCTGGAAAACGCGGGAGCGGAAAAATTTTATTTCCTCATACCTGACCCAGCAGGTAAGTGGAAAATTGAAGCTCAATGTACGGGTGAACGATGTCAATTAATATCCAAGTCAGCGACTGAAAGTCAAGAGATTCCTATCTCGCTGGTTAATTATGTAGAACGCACGCAAGAAACTCTTGCGATCGATGATGCAACCAGTGAAACTAGGTTTGCCTCTGACCCGTATATTATTCAGCAGCGACCTAAATCTATTTTGTGTAGCCCCCTGATCAATCAAGGTAAGTTGGTAGGCATCTTATACCTAGAAAATAATTTAACAGCGGGGGCTTTTACGCGCGATCGCTTAGAAGTCCTCAACATCATTTCCGCCCAAGCTGCGATCTCCATCGAAAATGCCCGTCTCTATCAAACTTTAGAAGAAAAGGTGCAACAACGCACCGCCCAACTCGCCCAAGCAAACCAGGAAATTAGCGGACTAAACAACAAACTTAAAGCCGAAAACATCCGCCTCAGTGCTGAGTTAGAAGTCACGAAACGACTGCAACAAATGATCTTGCCCAAACAATCAGAACTTGATAAAATTAAAGGATTAGAAATAGCTGGATATATGCAACCTGCCGATGAAGTGGGTGGCGACTACTACGACGTGCTAACCCAAAATGATCAGGTAAAAATTAGCATCGGCGATGTTACCGGACATGGTTTAGAAAGTGGCGTATTAATGATTATGGCGCAAACCGCCGTCCGCACTCTCCAACAAATGAACGAAACCGATCCGGTGAAGTTTCTTGATGTGTTAAACCGCACCCTTTATGCCAATATCGAGCGCATCGACTCGTCTAGAAACATGACCTTGGCTTTGTTAGATTATCAAGATAGTAACTTTACCCTCAGCGGTCAACATGAAGAAATAATTGTAGTCCGTACTGATGGTAACATCGAACGGATCGATACAATGGAACTCGGCTTTCCTCTGGGATTAGAGGAAGATATTGCTGATTTTGTTTCCCAAGTTCAAGTGCATCTTAATCGAGGAGATGTAGTAGTGCTTTACACAGATGGAATTACCGAAGCTGAAAATATAAATAAAGTGTATTACGGCATAGAAAGATTGTGCCAAGTGACCCAAGAAAATCGGCACAAAACGGCTGAAAAAATTCGACAAGCAGTAATTGATCATCTGCTGCAACATATTGACAAACATAAAGTTTTTGACGACATTACGTTGGTAGTCCTAAAACAGAAATAACGCAAGTTGGTAATTGGTAATTGGTAATTGGTAATTGGTAAATTGTTTGAGCGTCCGACGATCGAAGCCGACTTCACGCCCAACAATTTTGGAAATGGTGCGCGGACTCAGGAAGGTGCGATCGAAAGCTGAGCGCCACGTCTGTGCTAAAATCCAAAATTCCTCAAACACATCAACCAACTTGTGGTAAAGTTTTGTGTCGATCGCCGGTTAGCGGAGCCCGCCCCTACCTACGGGGGCTACGCCAACGAAGAGGATCGACCCAATATCAATGCAAGTTCAGTTAAACGCGCTCACAGCAATGTTTTTGCCAATTTTCCCCCTAGCTCAAACAATCCCCGCACCTCCCGTCCAACAACAACTGATCATCGACCCAGAAGTCCCAGTACCCGAAAACGAACTGGATTTGCCACCACAGCCAAGCCGCAGCCCGCTGAAAACAGTGACAATGCCCCAGCAAGTGCGCGTACTACCCGGACAACTCGACAACATCCCGGTTTTCAACAGCAACAGCCCAGAAGTTGTGCAAACCGAAGGCATTTTGCTCTCCACATTTCCCCCGGAAGGAAAACAAGTACCTTCTGCACACTTAAACTTTCCCTTCAAAGGTCGATTTGACATCTTTGCCCACCACATCGCTAAAGCTAAAAATCGCGGAGAAACTCGCACCTTATTTCAAGGAATAATTGTCCACAATCCCAACTCCGAACCTGTTACTTTAAAAGTATTGCAAGGAGCGACTTATTTAACTCGCCCGGATGCCTTGTTTGTCGATTTGCCGTCGTATTTAGAAAATCGATTCGGTACTGTGTTTGCGGGGCCTGGAAGCCGCATCACGAGCGATGTATTGCGGGGATACAGACAAAGCATTTTGCCTGCGGCGATCGAGATTCCGGCAAATCAGAGCCGAATGCTGATGAATTTGCCGATACCTGTGGGGAATGTCACGCCTTCTTCCAACGGTCGATCGACTTTAATGCGAATGTCGAGCAGCAATTCGGTTTATGTAGCATCATTAGCAATGTTTGCTCCTAAAAGTCAAGGAGGAGTCGAGCAAGATCCGACTTTAGAACAGTGGGAAAATATTTTATATACCAAAGGTTTAGCGGGGCCGAGAGATTTAGCACCAACTCCGAGAGGCGAAAATCCCGTGCAAAAAATTTATGGGCGCGTGGCAGGAGTAGCTGAAGGTTCCCAGTGGGAAGCTAAAATTACGGACAATTCGAGAACCGATTATTTAACTATTCCCAAGCGCGGCGAGTCATTTTCCTATGCTTTGAGCACTACTGATACGGGTACTTTTGGCACAGGTCAAATTCAAAGCGCTAAAATGTTGGCTCGCTATCCCGATACTGCTTATTTTGCTAATGGCAATTACGGGATTCAATACAACTTAACTTTTCCGCTTTACAACAAATCTCGTGAGCCCCAATCTGTTAGTATTAAAATGCAAACACCGATCAAAGCAAATACAGAATCGGGGGGATTGATGTTTTACGATCCTCCTGAAAATCGGATATTTTTCCGAGGTACGGTGCGGGTGATGTTTAATGATGATACGGGCAAGACTTTGACGCGCTACATTCACATCGTGCAGCGCAGAGGACAGCAGGGGGAACCTTTGGTGAATGTGAATATGAAGCCGGGGGAACGCCGTTTGGTTCAGGTGGATTTCTTGTATCCGCCGGATGCGACGCCGCCGCAAGTTTTGACTGTGCGATCGAGTAATTAGTTGTTATTGGTTGACGGTTGGCTGTTGACTGTTAACCTTTGGGTTTTTGTATTAATGAGTTAAGATAGGCATTAAGTTTTAGTGAAAGTTCATTTAATATCGTTTCCGGTTGCATCGGAAGGATATCGAGGACACGGCAGTGCCGTGTTCCTACCCCGATTAATTGTAGGGACACGGCACTGCCGTGTCCTGGCTCTGGGTAATATTAATTCCGATGCTAGGGGAGTTGATATTAAAGGCAAAACATTGACAGTCAACAGTCAACTGTTAACCGTCAACAGTCAACAGTTAACCATTAACTAATTAAAGCGTCAAAGATTGAGGATTTGTCTCAATCAATTTAGCTAAATCTTGCAAGAATGCCGCAGCATCAGCACCGTAAATAATCCGGTGATCGCAAGTAATATTCACCTGCATTTGCCGCTTCACTCCCATCAAACCATCTTCATTAGCCACTACTTGCGGCCGCGAAGAGCCGATCGCCAAAATCGATCCTTGATTCGGCGGCAAAATCGCGTCAAACTTGTCTACTCCAAACATTCCCAAATTGGAAAGAGTGAAAGTTCCCGTGCTGTATTCATCAGGTTTCAACTGCTTGGTGCGGGCGCGATCGACTAAATCTTTCCAACTGCGGGAGAGCGAATAAATATCGAGGCGATCGGCATTTTGCAGCACCGGCGTAATCAAACCGCCGCCGTCCATCGCCACCGCTACCGCCACATTAATATCAGCGCGGTATTGAATTCCCGACTCCACATAACAAGCATTCAGCAGAGGATGTTTTTGTAAAGTTACTGCTACAGCCTTCGCCAGCATACCCGTCATCGTGACGCCCTTCGACTTAATTTGTTTGTAGAGTTTGTCGAGATTATCAGTAGTAATTGTGTAACCAACGCGGAAAGACGGCACGCTCAAACTTGCTTCCATATTCCGCACCACCGCATTTTGCAGCGCGTTCATCGGTACTCTTTGACCAGAAAGTGTGATCGCCGGGACTGGTGCGGGTGCGGGTTTGGCTGCTGCTGGGGCGGGTGCTGCGGGTGCTGGTGCGGGTGCTGCGGGGACTGTTACTGGTTGCTGAACCGGAGCGGGTTGGGCTTTGCCGGCTGCTGCTTCCACATCCTCTGCGACAATGCGGCCGTTGGGCCCGCTGCCTTTGAGAGAATTCAAATCTACTTTAAACTCTTTGGCTAATTTGCGAGCGCGGGGAGAAACGACGCTGCGGCCGTTTTGGCGGCTGACATTTTGCTGCAAACCTGCTGACGATGTAGCTGCGCTGACAGGAGCGGGGCTGGGAGCGGGGGCTGCTGCTGCGCTTGGGGCACCGGCTCCTTGCTGCTGAGCGACGGCGATTTCGGCTTCTGTTTCTGCTACCAGGGCGATTGCCGCTCCCACGGGAGCAACTTCGCCCGCAGCTACGATAATTATTGCTAAATAACCTTCGTAGAAAGACTCCACGTCCATGTCGGCTTTGTCGGATTCAACCACTACCACCGTTTCGCCTTTTTCTACTTTGTCTCCAGCGGATTTGACCCAGGAAACAATTTTGCCCTCTGTCATGGTAGAACTCAGGGCTGGCATGAAAACTTCGCGAATCATCTGTAAAAAGTCCTTTTGAGTTGGTAATAGGTAATCGGTATTTGGCAATTGATCATTGGCGATCGGCCATCGGCAATACTTATTATTATGCCAGTCTCTCGCATTCTCGATGTGTGAATGTTGACTCAAAATCAATTGCCAATTACCGATCGCCAATTACCACTTACCAATTTCTAAATATCACCTCGAATTTCTTCGACTATGCCGTCGCGGAGGAGAATTTCTACTTGCATTTTTTGAATCAAGTTTTCTCCGAGCCCGACAGTGAACGTGCCGTCAATTTGACCTTGACTCACTTCTTGTTCCAGGTCTAGCACCTGCACTTGCTGAAGCTGTTGCAGGTTTTGGTTTTTCTGTTCTAGCAGTTCGCTTTTTCTTTGATTCACCTGCACTTGAATGTTTTCTATTTGCTGCATTACTTGCGGGCCTGGGGGCTGCAGATTTTGCTTTTGGATTTCTGAAATCATCCGCTGCCCTTGCATTTCTAATTGTTGTAGCTGAGAGTCTATTTGGTTGATTTGGGCTTGGAGTTGCTGTTGAGCTTCTTCTTTCCAGCGGGGAGTAACGACGACTTTAACGTTAATCGATCGTTTCAAGAGTAATTGTGGTTCCATAAAGTTGTTGCTTGTCAATTAGGAATTAGGAATTAGTCATTAGTTGGTAAACATGAACTAATGGCTGAGGGCTGAGGACTCGGACTCGGGACTCGGGTGTTGGGATAATTTTTTCTTTTCCATTCCCCAAGTCCTGCGAATATTTCAAAACATCCCGTCAATCATATCGCGGTAGTGTTGCGTCACAACCGGGCGCTTAATTTTCAGGGTCTGGGTCAACATTCCATTTTCGATCGAAAATGGCTCCTGAATCAACCGGAACGGGCCGATGCGATCGTCCGCGCGGTATCCGGGGCGATTTTGCACCTCTCGGTTCAATTCTTTACGGAATAAATCTTGGATTGTCTTGCTATTCCAGTCAATTTCGTGTAAGGGGGGATTCTGAGTTTCTGCCCATTTCTGCACAGCTTCTGCATTGGGGACAATTAATGCGCCGAGGGATCTCTGGTCTTGACCTACTAGCATAATTTGGTCGATGTAGGGGCTGCGGACGCAGGCGTCTTCTATGGGCTGGGGTTCGATGTTTTCGCCGTTGCTGAGGACGATCGTATCTTTGGCGCGCCCGGTCAAGATTAAGTCGTTTCCCGGTGTCAGCCAGCCCAAATCCCCGGTATCGAACCAGCCTTCGGAGTCTATGGCTTTGGCAGTCGCTTGGGGATTAAGATAATAACCTGCCATGATTTGCGGCCCCCGCGCCAATACTAAACCGCGCTGGCCCGTGGGCAGTTGCTGTCTTGTTTCTGGGTCTACTATTTTAATTTCCGTATGGGCGATCGGCTGTCCAGCGGAACCTTTAAGATTGTGCCAAGGGCGACGCACAGTTAAAACCGGGGACGTTTCGGTTAAACCGTATCCCACCAACAAGCCGATATTCGCTATTTCAAAGAAATTGTCTAAATGCGTTGCCAAAGAACCGCCGCCGCTAATCGCCCACTTAAAACGTCCTCCCGTAGCTTCCCTGACTTTTTTGTAAACCAATTTTTCGGCAAGGGCGTGTACGGGTGACAACAGAATGCTTTTGGTGCGGGCGATTAGTTTTTCGGAAGCAGAAGCCGGTTTCAAACTCAGAGTTAATCCTTGGAAAATGCGGCGGTTCTCGATGTATTGCTGGCTGGAAGATAACAGGAAATTCACCAATTTTTGTTTGTTAGGCGGCTGTTCCCGAAACTGCTTTTGTACAGCCTCATAAATCGATTCCCAGATGCGCGGAACACTGACCATGTAATGGGGTTTGCAAGTTTTAAAGTCTTGTTTGAAATAGCGAATATTGGTGTAAATTTGGGTGCATCCCTGGGAAAGCAGGAAGTATTCGACGCTGCGTTCGTAGGCGTGCCAACTGGGCAGGATGCTGAGTGCAGAGTCGCCCGGTTCGGGCTGGAGAATTGTGCCGAAGGTGGTGACTTGGTGCAGGAGGTTGCTGTGGGTCAGCATGACACCTTTTGGTTTGCCTGTGGTGCCGCTGGTGTAGAGGAGGGTGGCGAGGGTTTGAGGCTTGTGATTGGAAGGTTTGAAGGGACGGTTTGCCCCTGTGGTCATCACTTGGGAAAATTTGACTGTGCTTAGGGTTTGGCTGGTTTCCGGTTCTTCGTCGGAGAGGAGGACGATGAGTTGAATGGGCAAATCAGGGAGGCGGTGTTGCAGTTTTTTCAGTAATGCCAGGTTTTCGACTACCAAGGCGGTGCTGCCGCTGTCTTGGATGATGTACAGGAGTTCTTCGGGGTCGGCGGTGGCACCTCGAACAACGTTCGCGGCCCCGGCCATCATGATGCCTTGGTCGGCTATCAGCCAGCGGGGGCTGTTGTCTGCGAAGAGGGCGACGCGGGGAGGGACTGGTTCTGCTGGATTTGGTTCGATGCCGAGGGCTTGGAGGCCAGCGGCGAATTGCTGGATTTGCTGGTAGAGGTCGGTGTAGGTGAGTTTGATTTCTGGCTTGCTGTGGGGGTCGTGGAGGGCGACGGTTTGACCGAATTTTTGTTTGACGATCGCCCAAATTTCGGGTACTGATTGGATGGAACTGTAATCAATTAGGCGGCTGAGGTTAGCGCGATCGCGATCGGTCATTTGAGATGATGTGTAAGATGCTGGGCGGTTCATAAGGTATTTTCCGGGGTTTTGGGAGATAAAATTATTGGCTATAAGTTTAAGATCGCAGTTATTTTACAACTTTGTGGCAGTGTCGTGACAGTTTGCAAACCTGCCATTGTCTATTTAGAAAATTAGAGATACAAAATGATGAAATTTATAGTTGCACAGAAATACATGAATTTATCAAGGTTGATAGTAATTGCTTTGAGTGCGATCGTAGCATTATCTGGAAATGCGCTTTACCCGGAAATTGCGAGGGCGCAACCGGGAAACAATAGGCGAACATTTGCGGATTGGTGTCGCCAAAAAGCTGATTTGAGTTCTGAAACCAAACATACTGTTGAAGTGGTATTGGAGAAAACTGAAACTACTGATACCAATTTTATGTGAAGTTGCATATATAGCATTTCTTACAAAGGTGAGGTACAATAACAGCAGTGAGTAAACCAATTCCAAATATTTGCTGATGTAACTT
>NZ_JAUBPR010000240.1:0-3127 GCF_036700845.1 Microcoleus sp. S13_C5 | reverse complement strand
AAACACACGGCTTTATAGTCTTTCCAGTAACAGCTCTCGCCCTTGGTTTCGTTGCGTAGTCTGACTTTACCGCCATCTAACGTAATTTCTTTGACTCCTTGTTGAGATGTAGGCAATTCAAATTCTTGTCTTTTGACTAATCTTTGTAATGTACTGTGATAAATTTTGATTCCCGTAAATTTTTCCAAATCTTTTTCTGCCATTTGATAAGATTCATTGGCACTGATTAAAAGACAGCAATTTTCCATGAGTGGACTAAATTGACGGTAAGCTTTTAAGCCAAAATATTTTGCCTGATTATCTGTAATGTCGAGCGAGCCGATTATTGATTTTATTTTTCGGGGCTTTCCTGTTTGAATTCCTGATACTGATGAAAAAAAAAGCTACCTAGTTCGGGGCCGACTTCTTCTAACATTTTCTGACGCACTGATTTTTCTATACTTTCAAAACTTTTTAACTCGGTTGGATCTGTATTTCTGTAAAAAATTTCTGCTACCGCTTTTAAGTGGGCTTTTATCTGTTGTTGGTCTGATGGTGTCATTTTATTTGCCTCATCTTTATTTAACGATTTTACTAGCTTTTTCATTTTATCTCTTTTTTGACACATTTGCCAAAGTGAGATGCACCCAATTTTAAATGTCGAGATTGTGGAAGACAATTCGTCATGACTCCCAGACATCAACCGATTTCATCAGCAACAAAAGAGTTGATAGATAGACTTTTATTAGAAAAGATATCTCTGGCTGGGATTGTGAGGGCGACTGGGGTTTCGTCACGGTGGTTGCAATACTATATTAATAAAAAATTAGGAGCTGTAAAAAGAGAAGTAGAAGTGAAGTCAAAAAAGAAAGGAAAGCTAACAATTCAATGTGATGAAATATGGTCATTTGTGCGCAATAAGGATAACAAGCAGTGGAAAGAGCTGGCAATTGATGCCTCAACCAAAGAAATTGTAGGAGTATATATTGGAAAAAGAGATCAAGCTGGCGCTCAAGGATTATGGGATTCTTTGCCACCAGTTCCAGAGTCAATGTGCCGTAAGTTATACAGACTTTTGGAGCGCCTATGGAACAGTTTTTCCTCAAAAAAGATACAAGGCAGTAGGAAAGGAGACTGGTCTGACAAACTATATAGAAAGATTTAATAATACGATGAGACAAAGGATATCTAGATTGGTGAGAAAAACTCTTTCATTCTCCAAAAAACTCTCCAATCATATTGGGGCTATTTGGTATTTTATTCAGGAGTATAACGCGAGTTTATCTATCAATTAAAACCCTGGATTTTCCTTGCTATGCAGGACTACCGTCTGCTGCTGTCGTCCTAATTGAGAATGTCCAATATAACAGTTTTGATGGATAAACGACAAAACCCGCTCTGTGAACGGGTTTCTAGGATGGAGAATAGCGGGCTCGAACCGCTGACCCCTACAATGCCATTGTAGTGCTCTACCAACTGAGCTAATTCCCCTTTCTTTTCGCGCTCTCAATCATGCCTTAACTGACCAATATTTGTCAAGCTTTTTGGGGAAATTAGTTTTGAGCCTTTGGCTGGCAAGGCTTTCGGCTTCTTTTCCACAAAACTCTCCTCGCTTCTGGACAATGGTCAATCCCCTACTATGAGCTAGTAAGTGTGTTGGGATATTTCGGTCAAATGGCTCAAACAAGACCCCATGAGAAAGTAGACGACTAGCAGGGCGGCGGCTGAGACCGCAACTAGGGTGCCGGCTAGCATTAGTGAAAATTCCCGTTGCGCGATCGCCTCTTGCATTAAGTGCAAAGACCAGGCAACGAGGGCAACGTCAATTATTAAAATAGAAACCAGCATAAGTTACGATTTGTAACAGCTTACCTATTGTAACAAAACTTTTCGCTCCGTGCAGATAAGCTCAGGCGTATTTAACTTTTGCTGTAAAACCCGAAGGGAGCAGCGGAAAGCGAGTGAGAAAAAATTATAGCTTTTATTGATAATTACAATATGCAAAGTAAATGAGAGCTAGCTCAGCCTTAGAGGTGGCGTTTTTGACTCTTGAGCGAGCGATTAAGAGCGGGATAGCTGCGCTTCACACGCTTTTTTGAGGGGTCAGAATGCGATAAACCTTTGAGTATAACTGATTTGATAGCTGTGCGATCGCACCCTGACCCGATTCAAATTTGGTAATACCAATTGACTATGAAGGTACACTTATAGGATAAAAGTAGAGGAAATCCAATAGGGCGAACAAACTTCAGGTACAAATCCAGGAAACGGTTGAGGAACTAGAGCATCGACTCGAACGGAGTGCGACCGCCGTAAATAAAGAAAAATTACTGGTATTATACTGGCTGGCCACAAAAAAAATCCCAAAAAGAGCAGAATGAGCCACGATGTTGAAACGAGACTCTTCAACAATATATCATTGGTTAAGAGCTTACTTTAAAGGTGGAATTACGCTCATTACTTAGCATAAAAAAAGCTCCCGGAAAGACTCCACATATTCCACCCGAGCGTGAGAGAAAAATTAATCAAAAAACTGCAAGAACCACAGGGAGAAACAAGTTATGGTAAATTACACCTCTGGCTAGAAAAAGAATGCGGAATTAAGGTGAGCTATAAAGTGGTACATGGCCCAATGGCACTGAAAAAGGCTTAATCACGCCCGCAGTTTAGCTTTCAAGACAGAGCGAGGTTCCTGCATTCGAGGATACGGTTTCGGCCTGCGTTTCAAAACTCTAGGTTCAGAACGCTCAGGTCGAATCGTGAGTAAATTAGCTGCCACCTGTTCCAAAAGTAATTGACGCCATTGTCGCTGTTGGCGTTTTCCTGTAGTTGCCAACAGCGTCAATAACAGATTAAACTGCTGCCTGGTTGATTGGGATGAGAGTTGAAAAACTGTATTTTCTGACGAAGATACAGCCTGCCACATAATGGTACGTAATAAAGTGTAAGCTAATAAGTGTGTCCAGATTTCTTTTCTCACCATCACCGGAGTTTGAGCTGTTAACATCTCCCTTTTTAACGTTGTTTTGAGATAGTGTAAATTAACTTCTGCTGCCGACCAACGAAACCCATATAGAACCCATTTGAGATCTTTTTACGCGGTGGCTAGTCTTTTAAGCATCAGTCTGATAAAGCAAAGCTTGAGTTT
>NZ_JAUBPR010000071.1:0-34605 GCF_036700845.1 Microcoleus sp. S13_C5 | reverse complement strand
AAGTTACATCAGCAAATATTTGGAATTGGTTTACTCACTGCTGTTATTGTACCTCACCTTTGTAAGAAATGCTATAGTTGATCCAGACGATCGATCGATTTTAGCATTTTTGCCCAACCAACAACCGCAATTCTGCGAAGGTAGCAATGTCCTTCCTGTACCCGAAATGATTCCCCTGAATATTACTGCCGAACAGGTGTTTAGCTGGTTGAGAATGCAACAATGAATCAGGGCGATCGTCTTTTGTGTACCACTTTTAAAAATCTCCCGGTGTGGTTTGTAGTGAAGACTTTAGTTTTCATTTCAACTAAGGAGTGAAGTTTTTACTACAAACCAAATTACCTATTTCCGCCACCTGTCAAATTGGTCTTCGGAACAGCCATTAATAAATTGATTGCTCACCCAACCGTCAAGGAGTGTAAAAGTTTCATTAGGAGGATTACCTGAAAACCTGGCCGCAATTTTCACCCACTTACCTTGTCTGCTGACAGCCCTCACTCCGTCTCCCCTTTTTAATTTAGCTACAACCGGGTACTGATTGCCTGGGCCTTTGCGAATGTTAACAGCGCCACCTTCACCTGTAATAAACGAGCATTGAGTTTGCTTTTTTAAAGCTTCTGCTTTTTCTGGAGCAAGACTTTGCTGCTTGCCGAAAACAGGGAAGCTGTAAAGTGAGAAGCTAAAACTTGCAACTGCGGCTGCAATGAAAAAGGCTTTTGATTGAGTAAAACTTAGCATTATTTCATCTCCTTGGATTGGCAGGACTGAAGTCCTGACTATGAACTTTTTGAGAAGGACTGAAATCCTTACTCCTAACTGTTATTTGACAGAGGCAAACCATTCGGTAACACCTTGGGCTATCGTCTCGGCTAACTTCTTCTGTTCTGTCGGATTCACAATCCATTCACACTCTTCGGGATTGATCAGAAATCCCAATTCCATTAAAACAGATGGAGCAACGGCAGGACGAGTCATGGCTAAGTTGTTCCAGAATACACCATAGCTCGGACGGTTCAACTTGGCAACTAAATAATTGTGCAAAAAGATTGCCAAACTGTGCGCTTGCGGGTGAAACCAGAAAGCGGCGACGCCTTTAGTCTTAATGGCATCCCCGTTATCCGGCAAAGCATTGTAGTGAATTGAAATTGCGATCGCAGGTTCTTCTTTTTGAATCCTTTCCACCCTCGGCGGCAAATCCAAATCGACATCTTCTACCCGCGTCATTACCACATTCGCGCCCCGATTCACCAATTCCTGTTGCACCAATTTCGACACTGTTAAAGCTACTGTTTTTTCCCTAATTCCCACTGGACTCACAGCACCTCCATCCTCCGGCCCGCCGTGTCCCGGATCGATGAGAATCTTAATTCCCGACAAGGGTTTTGCTTGCGACACAGGCATCATGCTTGTATTCGTCGGCGGGTGTTTTAAAGACAGCACTAAAGTTGTGCCGTCGTATCTCAGCTTATAGCCCCACTGCTGGGCAGATTTGAGATTAAAAGTGTATTGTACTTGCAGTGGCGAGATTTGTTGCCATTCCAAACGTGAAATTACCGGGTCATCAGAAACGCGAATAATGTCTGTTTGAGCGGTGGTATTGTACAGCGTTAAAGTGAAGGTGCGTTCTCCTTCTTGCACGGTGACGGGGACGGGTATTTCTAAGGGAAATAATACCTCTGTCCAGCCGGAAACTTGACGCGAGCTGGCGCTGCGAATAATCGAGCGCGGAGGCACTGAATCCTGGAAAATTCGCACTTCCGAGGCTTTAATCCAAGCACCGTAATCGAGTCGGAGCCATTCTCCCTCGCGCCCGATAATTGTTGCTCGCGTTCCCTTCGGCAGCGGTGTCATCCGAGAAAAATCTGTACTCGCTCCGGTTCTGGCCACACCAGGATCTGCTGTTACTTCGGCTATTTCTAAGTCAGCCGGAGAGAGAATATAAATTTTGCCACTACCTTGTTGGCTAATAGTTTGATCGTTCATTGTTAGTTCAAACGATGGCACGCCTAAATCAATTGTTTCTCCCTTAGATGAGAGGGCGTTCTCAGGGGTTTTACCGCAGCCTTGATACTGTTGGCTGCCGCCTTTTTTGATCGGGGAGTTTTCACCTAACAGTACAGATTTGTTGTCGGGTAGTTCGACTTGCGATCGCGCTTTTAAAGGAATAGTAACGCCCGCCAACTTTACCGAAACTTGAGCATTCGCAGGTGCGATCGCCCCAAAGCAAATATATTCCCCCGGCAAACTCGCCACATCGACTTTCGGCGTCAGAGAATCTTTAGCAAATGCCAGTCCTACAGGGGCTTCCGGCTGATTCGACTCGCGCGTCACCTTAATTTTGACTTCCTGATTTTCGTAACGCAAGGTAAAGACATTTTCGCCGAGTTGCAGCGGAAAAGTCGGAGCGAAATGCCCGGATGCGGTGCGTGAAATTTGGTTGCCATTTACTAACACTTGTCCCGGTGCGGGCGCTGTACCGATTAAAAAGATGCGATCTGCTGTAGTTTTGTGGTTTGCGGGAGGATAAGCGAGAAACAAAGGTTGAGCGGCGACAGCTACAGAGGCGATCGCCATTATCAGACCAAACACACATAATGCTAAAAATTTTCTCATTCTATATCGCAACTAATTGAGACTCTGTTGGTTATTTATACTAGAAGTTGGCCTAAGAAACCGGATTTCAGAGGATTAGTCGTAAGTCTTATTTACTAGACAGAGCCCATTTTATCAGGTTTGTAGTTGCAATTGAGCGATCGGCAACATAAATTACGGCGTAAAACCCTTAAGTTTTAATTAATTCCGAGGTCGTTCTCCACAGTAGATCCAACCGATTCGCCGGCATCGTCAAATACAAAACATCCCCCGCACTCAGACAACAATTCAGCAAATCCCAGCCGTGGAGAGTTTGACACTTAGTTTCCACATAAAGAGGCACAAAATCAGCAGACTTAGCAGCATCTTGAATGCGCTGGCCGCAGAAAGGATGGTTTGGCGTAATCAATGTGGCCAAGCAAACCCACAGACTGTCAGCAGTCATTCCGTTGCCCAAAATTCGGCCTCCAATCGCCGCAGCCGCAAAAGCCGGAGCCGCCAATTCCGTCGGGTTCAAAACTCCTTCAAACTCAAAAACTTGCTGCACCATCAAAGCAAAATGTGGGTCTTGATTGCGGACAATAACCGATAGTTTGGGTGCCAATCCTTTAGCGCTCAAGGCAATTTCAACATTAGACATATCGCTGCTAGTAACAGCCAAAAGTGCTGCCGCTTGCTTAACATTAGCAGCTTCCAGAGTTGCGGGCAAACTGGCACTTCCCTGAAGGAGCGGAATTTTCATTGAGCGAGCCGTGCTCAGAAATCGACTGTTCGGATCTTGCTCGATCACCACAATATCGTAACCGTTAGTGTGTAGTTCTTTAGCAATTTGGATACCCATTCCTCCGAGTCCGCAGATAATGTAATGATTGCGCTGCGGAACTCGCGCCACATCCCAATATTCGGTAAAGCGAGTTCCCAATACATAATCGTTAAGCAGTGCGTAGCAGATGCCGATGATGCCGGCTCCAACTAACATCATGACAACTGTAAATAGTTTAATGCTTTCAGGAGCTTGTTCGGCCACTTTTTCATAGCCTCCGGCTCCAGTAATCATCCCTACTGAAAAATAAAGAGAATCGACAATTGAGATATGCTTGTCAACACAAATATAGGTAGCAGTAGCAACAGCAATCATTGACAGCAGCGTCAGTACAACAATTACTGCTGCTTGGCTGTGCTGCTGAAATCTGTGCAGCCTAGTTAATGTTTTGAGCAGTTTTGGGATTAAAGTGGTTTGGGGGCTGTGGATAGTCGGCTGAGTGGCAACAATTAGCCGATCGCCCTGCTGACACTGCCGATCGGCAAGCACCGCCGATACTAAATCAGTTTTGTTAGCAGCCGGCAGATAATAAATCAACATTCGCGATCGATCGTCCCACAAATCGCTCAGTTTGCGATTTTTCCAAGGATGTGTGTCATCGATATATTCTTCGTGAATCGGCCAAGTGCGATCGAACAAACGCAACTGCCCGATCGCCTGACTTCCGAGAGCCGCAAAGGCAAAAACCGGAGCTGCCAATGATGAAACGCTCATGGAAGTGTGATCGGGCAAAGTGTGGTCAATCCTGTCGCCCAAGCTAGTATTGAACAATCTGTTGATGATGCGAATCTGAGGATTGAGAATCCTCGCCTGCATCAAAATTGCCAAATTCACAGCATCATCGTCTGCTGCAATTACTAAAGTGTGAGCGTTTTGAAGGCCAGCGGCCAACAAGGTAGAAGCTGCTTGCAAATTGCCGACAAGCACATCAGAATTTTCGCCGCGAATTGGGCGATCGCTAATACCAACAACAATCGCTCCTTGCTGTCTCAACAAACAAAAAATCTTGTGTCCCGTGTGGCCCAACCCGCAAACAATGATTCGAGGTTTCATAAAAATTTATTGGCCAGCCAATTTCGGAGCTGTGCTTTGTAGTTTTACTTACCATTGTTGACTTTCCTGGCTTTGCAGAATGTAGCTAAAAAGACTATCTAGGAAACTTGTGCCGCCGTGGTCTGGAAGTTTTGAAACAACGACACGGGACTGCCGTCTCCGTAAAGCCGGGTTCCCAAGTTTTGAAACAAGGACACAGCAGTGCCCTGTACCTACAGATATGAGGTGCAACTAACCTAATTTAATATTTGAAAAATATCCGGGTGCGACAGCCAACCAGCAGAATCTGAATAGGCAGGGACAGGACACTGCCCTGTCCCTACAACTATGACTTCCTACATAAATTTAGCTGCCTTAGCGGCAGGAGTTATTATGAAATTGACTGCACCCTTATTAGCATCCGCTTTAGTTTTCGCCGGTACTGTCGCCTTTGCAAGCCAAGTGCAAGCAGCTACCAGCAACTCTTGGAATAGCACTAGAACAACATTTCAGTGCGTTACTTCCGGTCGGAATTTTGTCACAATTGCGCGGCGGGGAAATGTCACGACAGATCCGATGATTCTGTGGAAATCTACCGAGTTCGGCCGCGAATATACACCTTGGCAGCGCTGTCAAATTGTTTCCAATAGATTGACCAAAGCTGTTGCCCAGAATGGCGGAAGATTGAGCAACTTACAGTTAACAACAGGAATTGTTAATAACTTGCCCGTAGTTTGTTATGTGAACGGACAGGGGCGCTGCAACTCTCAAAATCTGCTGTTCACCCTAGACAAGCGCAATGCTAAAAATCCCGGTGATGCTTTAACGAGATTGATTAATTTTGCCCAAGACGGCAGCGGGCCAGTTACAACGTTCAGAACAGGATCTCAATCGTCTGCACCGCAGTTTGTTCCCTTTGGAGATATGGTCGATCGGGCTTTTAATTCTCCAAACAATAAACCGTCAGTTCCTGTAGCAAAACCGCAGGGCGATCGAGGTATTTAAATTACTCAATCGTCTACTGGTTCTCCGGATCTGCCGGGGAACGCAGATCCGGGGCTCTGCCTCCAATTTTCCTTGTAGCAAGCGACCTTAACATTATACGCGGGTGAAAATGTTAGAGCGATCGCCCGGGGAATCCTCAAAGATTGCTCCTCGGTTGATGAGGTCTTGCTTTAGCTGTTCCGTAATTCCAAAGTTATTGCGAAATTGAGTCTTCTCAACTCGAATATCGCTCAGGTTGGCACCGCTCAGGTCGGCACGGATCAGATCAGGTCGGCACCGCTCAGGTTGGCACCCCTCAGGTCGGCATTGATCGGGTTGGCACCCCTCAGTTGGGCACCACTCAGGTTAGCACCACTCAGGTTGGCATCGCTCAGGTAGGCACCACTCAGGTTGGCATCGCTCAGGTTGGCATCGCTCAGGTCGGCACACCCCAGGTAGGCATTGCTCAGATCGGCACCACTCAGGTTAGCACCACTCAGGTTGGCACCACGCAGTCTCGCTTCAATCAGGTTGGCACCACTCAGGTCGGTACCACTCAGGTTGGCACCACTCAGGTTGGCCTCGATCAGGTTGGCACGGCTCAGGTTGGCATCGCTCAGGTTGGCATCGCTCAGCTTGGCATCGCTCAGGTCGGCATCGCTCAGGTTGGCACCGCTCAGGTCGGCACCGCTCAGCCTAGCCCAACTCAGGTTGGCACCCCTCAGGTTGGCATCGCTCAGGTTGGCATCGCTCAGGTGGGCATGCCTCAGGTTGGCACGGCTCAGGTCGGCACCGCTCAGGTTGGAATAGCCTAAATCCGCCTCGTTCAAGTTTGCATCTATTAGGTCAGCGTCGCTCAAGTCAGCGCCCCTTAAGTATCGCTCTCTAATTCCGTTAGTGACAATTTCCTCTACTAAACGCCATTTTTGTTCGCTGCTTTCGCTATCTTCTGAACTTTCCCTTAATATTTGACTATCCTCGACAGGAAACCCATCTATTTCTGTTAGTTCTTCTGACTTAATCTTACTTAACAGTCGCTCAATATCTTCTTGAGACCCTTCTAGGATTAATTTAATACTGCCTTCTTGAATATCAGCAATCTGTATAGTATCACCTCCATATTCTTTTAAAATAGCTGCGATCACCTGGATATTTGAAATCGAATCTATATCACCTTTTAATGTAATTACAGCTTTGGTTTTCTGACTCGTTTTTTCTAGAATAGTTACTTGGCGAACAAGCATTGTCTTTGTCACTCGCTCTTCAATATCCGGCCTAGCTTTAACCTGTCTTTCTATTGGCTCATAATCTAGGCTCTCTTGTGTTAGGCCTGCAATCTCTTGCCATTTTAATTTAAGGGCCTCACATATTATTTTGAATGAATCAAGCTGAATAGGATCTTGATTAAAAAATTTGCTGACTGTACTACGCGATAAGTGAACTACGGCAAAGTTGCTCTTTGATTCAAATCCCAGCCTGATTAAAGCTTTTTCTGCTGTTGCTACACCTTTTTCAGATGCAACAAGAGTAAGTTTTTTCTTTTTTTTGCACGAGCTAGAGTCTGGCATTGATTACCTCAATTTCATAAAACAATTCTTAACGCAGTCATATCTAAAGCATAACGCAATCGCAACAAAGGCAAAAGAGATTAACAAGACAATCATTGCTTAGTCATGGTTTCAGGCATTTGAATTCACACTAAAAGTATGAAGTCTACAGGTTCTACGAAATTATGAATTCTAACTCATTCAACAACTCGCACCCTGAAGAAAATTATAGCATTATGAGAAATAATGTGGATGAAATCTCGTCAGGTGGAATTGGAATAGGTATTAAACTCATTGGCCAAATTGCCGATGAGCTTAGTTATACCTATAATGCTGACCATCGAAATTGTTTGAAAATTGTCAAATATTTTCAGCCTGTACTACATCCAGATAGCAATCAATCTGTTTGTTTTAATTGGACGAGCGATGTTTTAAAGATCTTTAACTGGCTTAAAGAGCCTAGCCCATCCAATCGCTGTTCTAACCAGCTATTGCAAAAAATAACTCTTCAACTCAACAGTGATATCGCTACTGTTACTCAAGTTTTGTGGTGGGTCGAACAGTTTTTTAGAGAATCTACCAATTCCCGAAGAAGTTTTGCAGCTTTGCAAACTGGCGCTGGTCGAAGGGTTTACAAATGCTGTTCACCACGCGCACAAAAATCTATCCTTAGAAACTCCAATAGATTTCGCGATCGCAGTTTTTCGCGATCGCCTAGAACTCCAAATTTGGGATTGGGGAAAGCCGTTTGATATCAAAGCAAAGTTGCAAGAACAATTGGAAGCAACAGATCCGTTCGGTTTGAAGGAGTTGGAATTTATCTCTTAATAAAGCTGTTCTGTAATTGCTTAGCAGTTAGGAAACGGCAATGCCGTTTCCATACCCCAAAATAATCATCAACAATTGCTAAAGATACAACTATCGCCCGATTAATTGTAGGGAAAGGACACTGCCGTGTCCTGGTGGTTCGACTACTTCTACACTGTCACCCCTTCAATCTTCTCATCTGTTAACTCGTACAACTCGCGCAACTGCTGCAACTTATCCGCATCCGGGAGCCAAAAACCCCGCCCGTTAGCCTCCAACATTCGCCCTACAATATTGCGAAAAGCTTCAGGATTGGCCTCCCGCAACTTCTTCGCCATCTCTTCATCCAAAGCATAAGTATCAGCCGCCTGATCGTAAACCCAACCATCAGTAAAATCAGCCGTTCCGCCCCAACCAATTAACGCCGTCATCCGCTGCGAAATTTCATAAGCGCCGCCAGAACCTTGATTTACCATCGCGTTAGCCCACTTAGGATTTAGTAACTTAGTTCGATATTCCAAGCGCAGCAAATCTTCTAAATTGCGAGGAGTTGTATCCTGAGAAAAACTTTCTACAAAACTCGTGTTAACCTTTTTGCCGCGCTGCTTTTCTGCGGCTTTCTTCAAACCGCCAGTATTCGCATAATACTCTTGAATATCAGTCAAACCGTATTCAACAGAATCAATTTCTTGAATTATGCGATCGCACCCTTGCAACAACTGAGTCAAAACCTCCGGTCTCGCTTCCCCCTTATCCTTCCTCCCGTAACTAAAAACATTGCGACTTTCCCAAGTTTTGCCCAACTCATCCCCCGATTCCCAACTACCATCAACCACCCTATCGTTAACCAAAGAACCAAAATCCCCAGCCGGATTAGAAAACAACCTCGCCGAATAATTCTGCACACCTTTTGCCTGCAAAATTAAAGCGTGTTTGCGAATAAAATTCTCCGATTCCGGTTCATCAGCATCCGCCGCCCGCACGAACAAATCATCCAACAATTCAATAATATTCACAAAGCTATCACGGAAAATCCCCGAAATATTTCCCAGCACATCAATCCGGGGATGACAGACATCAGCTAACGGCTTTAATTCATAGCGAACAATGCGACCAGTACCTTCTTTTAGAGGTTCAGCCCCCACCAATTCTAGCAGAATTCCAATAGATTCGCCCCGCGTTTTAATCGCATCCAAACCCCACAACATCACCGCCACAGTCTCAGGATAATTTCCATGTTCCTCAACGTGCTTATCAATAATTTTCCGAGCAATTTCGCGCCCCCTTTCATAAGCAGCCGGAGAAGGCATCCGATAAGGATCTAAAGCGTGAATATTCCTGCCAGTTGGCAACACCCCAGCCCCATCCCGCAACAAATCCCCACCCGGTGCAGGCAGAATATATTCCCCATTCAAACCCCGCAAAAGATTAGTCAACTCATCCGTCGTTTGCAACAACAAATCCCGCACCAACAAACCCTCCTCAAAAACCCCATCCAACCCCTCTTGTGGCGCGGGTATCTTGCCTGTGCTTGTTTGCGAAACAATTGTTTTCACCTGTTCCTGCGCTAACCTTTCCCCAAAATAAGCCTCAAGATAAGAGGTCATTTCCTCAGAATTAGGCGGTTCCCCGAGAACGTGCAAACCAGAAGAAAACAAGCGACATTCCACCACCTGCAAATACTCATAAAGCTTCACCAGATAGCGGTTAAAAGCATCAGCACTGAACATTCCCACATTCTCAAAACTAAAAGCAATCCCCAATTTTTGAGCATCCTCAAACGGACAGTCTGCCTCCAAACCGCTATCTAAAATCTTCTGGCAAATCGCCTCTTTCAGCACATAATTCTTTGCCGTATCTTCCCGATATTCCGCTATCAAATCCCGCAAAGCCATCAATTCCTTGTACAAACCAGCGCGACCGTAGGGTGGCACGTTGTGAGAAATCAAAACACCGTAACCGCGCCGTTTTGCTAACATAGATTCCGACGGATTGTTAGCGACGTAGATATAAAGATTCGGCAAACTTCCCAACAGAATATCCGACCAAGAATAGCCAGTATTTCCCAGAGGAGAACCGGGCAACCATTCAACAGTGCCGTGCATTCCGAAGTGAACAACAGCATCAGCTTGCAAATCATTTTGCAGCCACTTGTAAAAAGCAGCGTATTGAGGGTGAGGCGTCAAATCGCGATCGAACATTAAGCGCATCGGATCGCCAGAAATTCCCAGCGGAGGCTGCAAACCTATCCAAACATTCCCCAGTTGAATGCCACCGATTTGGAACTCGTCGCCGTCTGTCTTAAGGCCCGTACCAGTTAAAGATTTCCACTGTTTTTCGATGCGGCTTGTTGACAGATACCCCAGCCACTTCTCCAGCTTTTTGACATTAACAGTATTGCCAAACCCTCCCCTCCCATCTGCGTTCATCCCCGTTAATCCGCCCCCATCTGCGGTTGCAGCATCATCCGCCTCTTTCACCCTGCGAATTAACTCCTCCCCGTCAGCCGGAATTTCTCCAACTGTATAACCTGCAGCTTGAAGTTTGTGCAGGAAATTTAGGAGGGATTTCGGTACATTTAATAAAGCAGCCGTACCCGCCGCACCGTAACCGGGAGGAAACCCGTAGAGAATAATCGCAATTTTCCTTTCAGATGGCGGAGTTCGACCTAGTTTCACCCAATTGTTAATTCTACTTGTCAGGCGTTTCGCGCGATCTGGGACCAGATAAATATCCTCACCCACCAAACCGCCCAGGGGAACAGGATCGATCGCGCCATCCAACTCAGGCAAAGCATACAATACCACACTTTGCAAACCCCCAATCCCCTGACGAGTCCAAGAATGGATATCCTGAATCAGCAGAGGTGCGGACACAAAATAAGGTACATTTTTAGCAGTTAAAATCCGCTTAGCAACTTCCACCTGCCTTCCACCCTCCATCGAACCAGCAGGCCCGCCAACCAAAGGAAAGCCAATAGTAGAAACAATCGCATCAACTTCCACAGCATCTTTAGAAAGCGAAAGAGTTTCAATATTGCCTTGTTTTCGCCGTGCAGTTTCATCAGCAGTCGTCATCCAATCCCGCACCGCCACATGGCCTTCAACGCCATTGATAAAAATAGGCAAAGGCACAATTCCCGCATCTTCAAAATAGCGAATTAATTGAGGAATATAAGGCTGCTTGGTGATAACGTGCTTGCGGTAAAGCAATATGCCCACAACAGGGGGTTTTCCTCTGTTAGAATTTTGAGACCAATTGGTCTCAAATTTTGTGGAACGGGCATCTTGCCCGTTAGAAACCCGGTCTAAATTTTCAGACAAATTAGTCTCAAATTTTGGGGAACGGGCATCTTGCCCGTTATAAGCCTTTCTATCAAGATGTCTAGCCTCTTTTGTGGAACGGGCATCTTGCCCGCTTCTACTCATTTGATTACCGAGATACCAATCCAAATATTGCCGAGGCGATTCAAAATAACCATTATAATCAGGATGCAATAAACCCATATTGGGAGTTTCCACAGGCGGCGGAATTTCTGCAACTTTCAGCCCCAAATACTTTTCGGCAATAATCCAAAACATCGAGACAACATTATCGGCACCGCCCGCATTCCAGTAACCATAAATAATCAGCCAGTTTCGCAAATCCTGGACTTTTTGCACCGGCACATATTTTAATAACTTCGGCCCCACCTTCAAAAAACTGATGTAACCAGCCAGCTTATCTTCTTCTCGCCCATTGCTGAACTTATCCAGAATAAACTTAACAGGCTTCGGCATTCCCTTCGGTTTGTCGCCAATTTTAAAAGCGCCGATTTGAGTAAGACTCATCAATTCCAAAGCAGACTCAAAAACCAGGCGAATCGGGATATGTTGCACCCTTTCTCGCAGCCACATTACCGCATCGTAATCAAACAGCAAACTCCCGAAAAACACATCAGCATTAGAGAGGGCGGCTGCTACAGCGTCGGGTTCGTCTACGAGGGCGCGATCGCTAAAAACCCGTACTTCCAATCCCTGACACCCAGAAACAGCCAACTCGGCAGCTTTGCGGTACAAATCAGCATTAAAAGATTCAAACCCTGCAATTAAGACAATGCGTTTCACAGCCCTACCTCGAAATATTTGCTTCTTTTAATGATAGACTAATCGCAGAAAATCACAGGCAAGATGCCTGTGCCACTAATAAAACAGAAAAACTACTTGCTTTACTTATTACTTTTCCTTCGCGCCCTTCGCGCCTTCGCGGTTCGTCAAATATTTATTCTGAAAGTAACAAAATATTAAACTAATCAAACCACTCCAAACACACACATAATTAAAACCGTGAATCGAATTCCTCCCGCAATAGTTATCTTAGGTCAAAACAGCCAGCCGATCGCCAAAAAAATCTCCGCCCATTTCCCCGGTTCCCAGATTTACGGTTTAATCGATCGCACTTCCAACACAGACATCAACTTTAGCAACTTCGGCGAAACATTGCGGGAATTATTTGCAACAGAAACCCCAATTATCGCCATCTGCGCCGCCGGAATAATCATCCGTACCCTCGCCCCGCTGCTGTCAGACAAACGCGCCGAACCGCCAGTTTTAGCCGTCGCAGAAGACGGAAGCGCCGTAGTACCGCTGCTGGGCGGTTTGCACGGCGTTAATGATTTGGCCAGAGAGATTGCAGCAGCCCTGGGCGTACAACCTGCAATTACCACAACCGGAGATATCCGGTTTCGCACCGCGCTGCTGAGTCCTCCCCAAGGCTATTATTTAGCGAATCCAGAGGACGCGAAAACTTTTATTTCAAATTTACTCGCCGGGGCAAAAGTACGCCTAGAAGGTGCTGCAAGCTGGCTTTCCGAGAGCAATTTGCCGATCGCCCCCGACGCAAAATTGACGGTCCGCGTCACCGAAAAAGCAATTGCGCCAACGCCCGATTGTTTAGTTTACCATCCGCAAATTGTGGCAGTTGCACTCGCAAAGCTATCGAATATTGAGCCGCAAATAGCGGTTTCATTTGTCCGGCAAGTCTTGGAAAAAGCAGGTTTAGCTGCCGCTTCCGTTGCGGGATTTTTTGCATTAAAAGATGAAATGGGAAACCCGGCACTTGAGGCGATTGCACATTTTTTTAAAGTCCCCGTCCGCTTTTTCAATCTCTCCGAACTTGTGGAATTAGACTCAATTGAATTCATCGAAAATAAGGCCGCACAAATTGCCCTGACAGCAGCCGGTGCAAACAGTCACTTAATGGAGTCCGATCGCCCAAACGCATTGAATTGCGCGATCGCCCTGGCCGCCCAACCCTTTGATGCTAGGGCGATCGGAGTTAGCCGCGGCAAACTGGCGATCGTCGGTACCGGGCCCGGTGGCGCGCCCTGGATGTCCCCGGAAGTTAAGGAAATTTTGCGCGAAGCCACCGATTGGGTGGGTTACAAGTTCTATCTCGACTTAGCTGGAACCCTGCGGGAAGGGCAAAAGCGGCACGATTCCGACAACCGCGAAGAGATCGATCGCGCCCGTTTTGCCCTAGATTTAGCAGCATCAGGAAAATCTGTCGCCGTGGTTTCGTCGGGAGATCCGGGTATTTTTGCGATGGCTGCAGCGGTGTTTGAGGCGATCGACTTTGATGCCAAACCCGAATGGCAGGGCATCGATATTCGGGTGGCACCGGGCATTTCAGCCATGCAGGCGGCCGCTGCTGCGATCGGAGCACCCCTCGGACACGATTTTTGCGTGATTTCGCTTTCCGATATTCTCAAGCCTTGGGAGGTCATAGAACAGCGGATTGCGGCTGCTGCTGCTGCCGATTTAGTTATGGCATTTTACAATCCCATCTCGAAACAGCGGATTTGGCAACTCGGAAGGGCGATCGAAATTTTGTTCCAAAGTCGCGATCCTAAAACCCCCGTCATACTAGGGCGAAACCTCGGCCGGCCAGGTCAATCTGTGCGCGTTTGCAGCCTCGGCGAATTCCAGCCGCAAGACGCCGACATGAGAACTTTAGTCATTGTCGGTTCCAGTCAGACTCGGATTATTCCCCGCAAATATGGAGATGTTTGGGTTTACACGCCGCGCAGGTACGAAAAATAAGTTTAAATGATTTGTCAAAAGCAACATTTCTCTATTTTCTCTTTCTCTGCGCCCTCTGGGGTTAATAAAAAAAATCTCCTTCACACAACCCGCCACCAATGAACACTAAATTACCAGAAACAATAGAAACAGCTACTTTTGCACTTGGTTGTTTTTGGTCTCCCGACGCACAGTTTGGAATTATCGAAGGAGTCCTGCGAACTCGCGTCGGTTATGCGGGCGGGACTACAGCAAACCCCACTTATCATAACATAGGGAATCATATTGAAGCGGTAGAAATAGATTTCGATCGATCGCAAATTTCCTATGCAGAACTGCTAGAGATTTTCTGGAGAAGTCACAATCCCCGGCAATCTCCTAGTTGGTCTCGCCAGTACATGGATGCCGTTTTCTATCGCAGTGAATCACAAAAGCAATGTGTTGAACTAAAACTCGATCGCGAAAAAGCTAATGGCGGCGAAATTTATACATTAATTCAGCCTTTGACCCAGTTTTATTGGGCTGAGGATTACCATCAAAAATATTATTTGCGTCAGGAACCCGAACTGATGCAAGAATTCGAGCGCACTCAGTTTGTTAACTCCACTGTAGCAGCAAGAGTCAACGGTTATATCGCTGGTTTCGGCAGTTTTTCAAATCTCGAAGGGGAAATTAGAGATTTTGGTTTGTCTGCCGCCGGATGCGAGAAGTTAGAGAACATAGTCTCCAGAATCCGACATTAAATTTTTCCAAACTCTTGTGGGCTGGGCGTCCCGCCCGTCCGCAGCAATACGCACCTTACGACTAATTAGACGTGGAACAGCTTAGAGATGACATTCTCACCTTAATCAATAGTTCATTGAGTGGAACTTTTGCATCAGAATTTGACGGCAAATGACTTGTACTGCTTGCATCTACCAATATATTAACCAGTCGAACGCGCTCTTGTCGATAAAACTCGATCTCAGCATCTTCCAGCACCGATTTTTCCTCCCCGCTGAGCTTTCTCGCAATCAAATCGGGAATGTACGACAAGTGAAATTTTTCATTTAGTTTTACCAAATTTGCCTCTACCTCCCCCGTTTGCATCAAATGAATCCCACTCAGCAACACCCGGTAAACATACAGCAGCGGTTTCACCCGGCGCGGCTGTTCTTTCTCAAACAATTTCCACTGATTGTGAGCAAAACCGAGATAGTGGTGGCTGTGATGCTTGGTGATGCAGTTCGAGGCGAGCTCTTTTAATTCCTCGTGTTCCTTTGTACTGTAAACTATCAGCGGCGAATACAGTTGTTCTAGCACGTAGCCGTTGCGTTTCAACCGCAAGTCAAAAAATTTCTTGATGTCGTGAGTTACTAAATCGAGTTGCATTCCCTCCCGAACTTCCGAAACTTCGATTGTTTCTTCTCCAGAAATGAGTCCAATTACTTTCGGTAGCGGCAAAATGTGTACTCCCCGCAAGTCGAAGTCAGAATCGGCGGAAGGAAAGCCGTATAAGTGCGAACCGCTGACAGTCGCAAACAGCAGCCGGTAAGGTTGAACGGAGACAATTTGGGCGAGATTCGAGATGTATTCTGTCATTTATTCCAGTCCATGCAGGCGGGCTTTGTTTCACCAGAAGCGATTTCAAGATCCGATTTCGATCGCACCTCTACGCGCTTCAATCAAAAACAGGTTCGCTTTCTCGTAATTAGGACGTTCCGGTAAGGAAGTTGCAGCAAAAGCGCGATCGAACTCACCGTGCAAGCTCAACCGCCAGCGATTCACCTCTTCCCAGGATAGTTCTTGGTTGCGGATAGATAAAAGTTGCGATCGATAATCCTGCACGCGAACGGGTACAAACCCCTCCTTGAGCACCGTAATTCCTGACAGCAACAAGCGAATTAAGTGCATCGCGTGCTTCCAACGAATTTCCCCGGTATTGCGGAGGTCTTGCTCCATTTTTTTAAATTGAGACAAAACGTAGCTATTGTAAGTTTGATAAACCAATTGAGAAAGAAAGATTTCCCGAATTTCGAGCAATTCTTGTGCTACAGGAGAAACAGTTTCTACTAAAGGGGTGTACAAACATTCTAGCACATTTGGATTAGCTTTTAGTGCCAAAACTAAAAACTTTTGCAGTTCCCAATAGCATTCCTGATTTTCCTTGTTTTCCAATTGTTCTGGGATGCCGTAAAGCGACCAATGAAGTATTGCCGGCGGCAGGTAAATCCCGCGTCTGTCTGTATCGGATTGCTCGTTATCAAGACCATAAGCTCTCGAACCAACAATGCAGCGGTAAATTACAGAATCATAGAGGTTGTATTCTGCAAGAAAATCTCCTCCTGAATGCAATCCTTCGCTCTGAAACTGCTTGCGGATACTGAGTTCGTGCCGCCGCAGACTAACTTGTGTTCCGTCTGGGAGTTTGACTAAATATGCGTGGGAATTGTCCGTAGGCGATTGAACGATGACGCCTACTAATCCCGGTTTCCAAGATTGGTCGCCGGCCGGATTTTTGACCTCGATTTTGGTGACAATTTGGGTTCCTGCGGGGATGATTAAGTTGAAATTTTGAGGAAGATTGGCATTTGCCATGAGCGAACCTCCTGCGGGGCACGAGCTACAATGTTAGTGTAGCATACTTGTAGTATAGAATGGGAGTTTTGGGCGATCGGGGATTTGGCTTTGTTGAAAATAGCCTAATTCATAATCAATTCTGCAAACATAGAAACAGAAATAATTAACGTATTCTCTAAACTCTGAACTTCAGTAAAATCGCGATCGCCTGTAATTAAAAAATCAGCATTAGCAGAGAGTGCACAAGCAATAAACTTAGCATCTTTTTGATCTCTAGGAAAATCAATTTCTATAGATACGTCAATGAGTTTGGTTGAACCTTGAATCAAATTTAACCATCTTTCTTTCTGAGCATCTGTTAATTTTAGTTTTGGTCTACTTAATACATCCTCGTACTCTGCTAAAATTTCTTCTGAAACTACCCATTCATAATCAGGTTGATTGATAACCCAGCTAATAACAGAAGCGGGTTTTCTTCCAGCGATCGCCGCAGATACTAAAATATTAGTATCTATAACAACTCTCATTCTCCACTCCGATAAGCTGCAATTTCTTGGGCAATTTCTTCATCAGTTAAAGGATGATCCGCGTGTAAAGCCTGGGTTTCTTCACATAAGTTGTTAAAATCTTCAGATAAAGCTTGTCGGTGCGGATCGGGCTGATAACTATTCTTAAGTTCCCGGCTCATTTTAATTTTTTCTGCGAGTAACTCTTGTGCAGGTTTTCCTGAAAGAATCGTTACTACTTGCCGAGGTAGATTAAGATGCTGTTTTTCTGACAAAGCTTTTAAAGCATCAGTAATTACCTGATCGGGGGTTGTATATTTCCCTGTCTCTAACTGTTGTTGCAGTAACTTTTCTTGTTCGGAGTTCAGAATTATTTGAATCATAAAGTTACCTCTATAGATAATCTCAAGCCGTTTGAGATAGGTAGGGGTGAAGCATTTGGGGGACAATTGATGTTGAAAACCTGTAATTTTCTACCCAAATACTTCACCTTCCAACCTGGAGCGCGCGATCGCACTGCGACAGGATATTTTATTGTTGGCAGATGTCTAATGAGTCACCATAGATTTTGAATGGGCAATACAGGATTTGAACCTGTGACCCCTTCCGTGTGAAGGAAGTGCGCTACCACTGTGCTAATTGCCCGCAGATAATTAAGATACCATACCAAGTCCAAATTCGCAACTAAATTTTTCCTAAAAAATCAGCAGCTTGTTTCCCAGTTAAACTCGACACAATGCCAAGAATACAGGCATTTGTCGAGTCTGGCATCAGTTAACCTGCCACCAACCCGCCGAGGGGCCGACAAACCGCACTACAATCCACCAAGCCACCAAAAGGCTAATCCCGATCCAGCTTCCGCGACTTGTCCACTTGACAAAATCTTCGCTTTGGGTTTTCGTGATTGGCAGCCAGGGAACGATGCGTTCTTCTTTACCGTATTCGTCGCCGATCGACTCTTTGCGACGCTTAGATTCACCCATAATCTTTGTCTACTAAATTAGATTTCAACTGGATACCTAACCAAATTATACGCCAACAGGTGATCTCAAGCCTGCGTCAGCCAAGTCGTATCCAAATAATCAATCCTCGCAAAAGGACTCAAAGCCGCTAAAACCTGCTGTCCGTAACTGCGGTGAATTACCCGGCTGTCGAAAATCGCCACCACCCCTTGACGTTCTCGCACCGGCGCGATCGCCCGCTGCAATTCATTCAGCGCCGCCGGCAGCAAATACAACCGAAACCAATCCTTGCGCCGTTCCTTATAATAAGCCACACGCGCCGTCACCAAAGGATTTTCCAAAGAAGGTAGCGGCAAAGTTGCGATCGCCAGCAAGTGAGGCGCCCTCAATTCCCCCTGATGTTCCCGCCAAAACTCCCACCCCGTCACCAAAATCGCATTCTCGCCCACATCAGTCTTTTCTACCTGCACGCGAGAACCGAACTCAGAAGCCAAAATCGCCGCCAGCCTTGCCTTCAGCGGTACATCACCAACAATCAGCACAGTTAAACCCGCCACCGACGCGCTCATCAACAGCAAAGTCCGAATTTCTTCCATTAAAACACCCTGAAATTCCGGCGTATTTGGCAGCGGCAGCCAGTTGGGAATGTACAGTTGAATTAATTCGCTTTGTCGATCGGGCGAAAACTTAACGCTCGTCAATTCTGGAAGCCCCAACATTTCCCGGAAGATCGGAGCCTTCGGTTCCACATCCACCGCCCCCCCAATCAACACCACAGGCTGACAATCCCAAATTTTGCTCAAAACCTCAGCCACCTGCACCGGCGCGCAGTACAGAGAAAATGACCCAGCCTCCCGATGAATTTCCGCCCACCGCAGTTTTCCGTTGGTTTCCCACCGCTGCCAAAAATTGCTCCAAGCAGACGGAATTAGGGGGTTTGGCTCGATCGTTTCAAACAGCCCTTGCAAAATATTTTGCTCTGCCGTTTCCAGCAAATAGCACTCCTCTGGTTTCGCCGGATGCTTAAAGAAAGCCCGCGTTAGCATTACCCGCCCTTGGAGGATTGCATCGGCTTCCAAAGGCTGAGATTGCATTAAATCATTCCAATCAGCCGGTTGCAAACCCGCCGTCAATTGCTGGCGCGTCCAAACTTCCAAGTCATCCACACCGTCAATAATTGTCGGAATATTCCTGTGCAGTTGCGAATTCCCCGCCAAGCGAGCCGCCAGCCAAGACTCTGGATCGGCTAGCATCAATCCTCGCGCAGTGGCACGATCCGAATAAGTCTCGATCGACCCCTCTGTTTGCAGCCACTCTTGCAAACGCGGAATTTCCACTGCTCTCAAATGCTCGATCAGCGGTGTCGGCGCCACTAAAATCACAGGCTCCGGCCACATCAAAATCGGCATCAAATAACTGACTCGATACCGCTGTTGGTAAGCTCCAGCGGGAAGCCCTGTTTGGATCAGAGCGCTGCGCCCCAAGCGCAAAGCCCGCGCCACGAGCCGCGCCATCGTTAAATGGTGTGGCCAGTGCGGCTCGGAGTGCGATCGCAGGAAGCGGAGCAATGAGTTGTGGACTTCTACCTCAATCAATCGGTTTTAAAATTGACATTTCTCACTCAACATAATCAAAACTGGCAAGAAAATCAACTACTTTTTGACCGAGAGGCAAACTGAATTTATTCTGCTGATGAGTTGCACCTCCCTTCCCAAAGTTCCCGTGAGAATTCACCATCAAACTCTCCTGTCCCGAACTAATTAAAATAGTTTGGGTAGGTGAGTCAAAAAACTTGGTTGGCTGACTCACCCGTGATATATTAGAAACCAATTTTATTAATTCATTTAATTTATTTGTAGCTGTACTCAATGCTTTACGCAACTGCAATATTCGTTTTTCATCCAAATTTTGAATTTCGATATTTTTGCCAATAACCATAATATTTCTCTGAGTTTGTACAGCATCCTTAAAAGGAAGAATCGCTAAAAAAGCGGCTGGAAATAAATGCTCATCGCTCTCAAATCTAAAAGTTAGAGTTGTTCGGCGGTAGCCGACTTCAATATTAGGAGGAAAATTCATTGCCCGGTAATGCCGAGCTATTTCGCTGTAAGCTGTTGCTAAAGTGCTGTTTGCTGAGTAGTCTAAAAGTGCGTCAACCACAATTTGCACTAACCCAGGCGTGTGATTTAAAAATTTTATCGATTCTGACGGCGAATTAAATTGTTGAATCTGAGTGCGATCGCCTGCGGGGCTGAGGTCAACCCACTGGCAAGTAATATCATCTGCGATGATGCCACATCGAGGAACCAAATACAGTTTTGCTCCTGTTAAAGTTGCTCCCCTCAAATCAGCGCCCACCCAATCTGCATTAATCAAATTTGTTTCTGTCAAATCAGCGTGAACGAAACTAGCACTTGCTAAATTAGTATTTCTTAAATCTGCTCCGTTAAGGTTAGCTCCGCTCAATTTAGCACTGCTCAAATCGGCGCCGTTGAGGTTAGCTCCCGTCAAATCAGCCCATTTGAGGTTAGCTCCGCTCAAATTGGCACTGCTGAGATTCACCTGTTGCAAAGAAGCTTGTCTCATATCGGCATTGATCAAATTGACGCCGCTAAGTTCTGCTTTCGTCAAATCTGCGCCGTGTAAGTTAGCTTCTTGAAAGTTAGCTGAAGCAGCCGAAGCACCTCTGAGATTTGCACCGGAAAGATTGGCAGCGCACAGGTTAGCTTCCGTCAGTTTTACCTCTCTTAAATCTGCTTCAATCAAGTTAGCGCCACTGAAGTTAGTTTTGCTGAGTTCGCAGCGGACTAATTCGCTTCTAATCAGGGATGCTCGGATTAATTGAGCTGCACTTAAATCGGCTCTCACTAAGTTTGCTACGTTGAGAGTAGCTCCGTTTAAGATTGCCCGCGAGAGGTTGGTACTGCTGAGTCTAGCCACATTCAAGTTAGCTTCGCTCAAGTTAGCTTCGCTCAAGTTAGCGCCGCTGAGGTTGGTGACAAATAAGCTAGCCCGCCTTAAAATTGATTGGCTGAGGTTGATGCGGCTGAGATTTGCTTCATTCAGGTTGATTCCTGTGAAATCTCTGTCACCTTCTGTGTATCTCTTGACGAGTGCAAATCGTTTGAGCAGTTCTTCAGCTTGCATTTTTTTTACTTGAATGAAATGGCAATTTGCTAACTTTTATATGGCATGAATAGAAATGATATCAAATTAATTTATAGTATTTACTCACCGAGCTGATAAAAGCTTTTGACAAACTCAATGACCGTATTTAGCGGCGGGGTGGTAAATCTTTGAGCTTTAATTGCAGGACTGATAGACGTTTTGTTGACTCCGGGCAAATTTGTCAAGTTTCTGCCAAAATCTGGGTGATAGTGAATCATCAAAGTTTCGGCGCTGGAGTTAGCCAGTACAGTTTGGGTAGGCGATTGGAAAAAACTTGACATCGGTTCGCGATCGAGGCGAATCGGCTGAATTTTCATTTCCCCTATTTTTCTCATTGTTTTGGTCAGGGCTACGTTTAATTGCACTACCATATTTGAGACTCTGACGCCCAGGTTATTACCACTTTGGGGTTGAATCATCTTGATCAGAGTAATCAAATTTTTCTGAGTAAATGCTGCATCACTAAAGGGAATAATCGCAACGAAAGCGGTGGGAAATAGTTGCTCGTCCTGTTCTATTTTAAATGATATGATTGTGCGTCTGGAATTAACTTCGATACTGGGAGGATGGTTCAAAGCAGGGTATTGACGGGCAATTTGGCGGTAGGTAGCTGCAAGGACAAAGTTAGCATCGGGGTCGAGAGGTCGATCGACAATAATTTGAACGGTCGGCGGTGTAGCATTGAAAAACCTTTGAGATTCTTCTGGGGTAAAGCGCTGAATGTGGCTGCGATCGCCGTTAGGACTGAGGTCAACCCAATCGCAGGTAATGTCATCTGCTTTCACATCAAACCTAGACACCGCGTAAATTTTTGCTCCCGTCAGGGCCGCCCCCGTCAAATCTGCGCCCACCCAATCAGCGTGAATCAAATTCGCTTGAGTCAAATCCGCGTGTACCAGAGTAGCGTTCAACAGATTGACATTGCTCAAATTTGCCCCGTACAAGTTGGCCCCGCTCAATCTCGCTTCATCGAGGTCAGCGCCGGTCAGGTTCGCCCCGCTGAGGTCAGCCCACCGGAGATTAGCGCCTCGCAAGTCAGCGCCGCTGAGGTTGGCTTGAGACAGATTAGCTTGTCTGAGTTCGGCATTGCAGAGGTTGACTCCTCGCAAGTCTGCCCTGCTGAGGTCGGCTCTGTGCAAGTTTGCCCGTTCCAAGTTGGCCGCTGTTAGAAAAGCGCCTCTAAGGTGAGCCCCGCTGAGGTCGGCTTGCTCTAGATTGGCTTCTCTGAGGGTTGCTTCTCTTAAATCTGCTTCGCTGAGATTTGCGCCGCTCAAGTTGGCACTGCTGAGGTTGGCTCGAATCAGTTCGGATCTGATCATTGTAGCTTCCACGAGTTGGGCTTCGCGGAGGTCGGCTCGAATCAAGTTAGCCACATTGAGGATAGCGCCGCTGAGGTTGGCTTTGTAGAGATTGGCACCGCTGAGTCTGGCAACATTAAGTTTGGCTTTTCTCATGTTGGCGTTTGACAAATTGGTGCCGCTCATGTTGGTGAGGCTCAAGATTGCCTCACTGAAATTAGCCCCGCTTAGATCGATCCTGCTGAGATTTGCCTCGCAAAGGAGGATGGCAGTAAAGTCTCTTTCTCCTGCTGCATATTTGGTGATTAGTTCTTCGGCATCCATGCTTTTCAATTTCCCTGATGTCTTAGCTAGAACAAAGCTTTATTGTGCCAACCTTTAAACTAGAATAAGCATTTTTTGTAACTTGATGCAATATGCCTAGACATCTATATTGTGGAAGCCTTTTATAAAATCCAAAATGCTAGTGATATTAGCTTGAGCCAATTTTGTGCTTTCGGCTAACTTAGTCGATGTAGAGTTACTCTGATCGTATTTTTTAATCAGACGCTTGCCGAAGCCTGGGTGGTGATATACGCTGAGTCTTTGATCGCGGGAATTAATTAAGCTCATCTGTGTGGGTATTTGAAAGAAATTGATGCTTTCGCCGATTTTTGGAAAAGAACTGGAAATTTTTATTTGGTCTACTTTGCTGATAGCTTGGTTGAGAGCTTTGCTGCATAACTGGACGTGTTTAGATTCTTTGACGTTAAGTTTGCCTGCATCGTGGGATTGAATCATTTTCATCAAAGCTATTAGGTTTTTTTGAGTTATGGCAGCGTCGTTAAAAGGAATGATGGCAACGTAAGCGGTGGCAAATAATTTATCGTCACTGTCCATTTTAAACGCGAGTACGGTGCGCCTGGAGCTGACTTCGATCGTGGGAGGCTGACTTAAACTCGGGTATTGTTGGGCAATTTGGTAATAAGTTGCAGCTAGTGCAAAATGAGCGCCTTGGTCTAAGGGTGAGTCAATCACAATCCGAACTGTGGGCAAGGTTTCATGAAAAAATTCCTGGGTTCCTCCCGAGTTCAACCAGTAAATTTGGCTATGGTCGCCGTTGGGGCTAAGATCAACCCACTTGCAGGTCATGCCTTCGGTTTTGATGCCGAGCCGCGAAACTGCGTGAAGTTTGGCTCCCGTTAAGGTGGCTCCGGTTAAGTCGGCTCCAATCCAGTCGGCGCGGATCAGATAGGCATTTGTCAGGTCGGCGTGAACTAAGCTGGCATTCAGCAAGTTGGCGTGGCAGAGGTCGGCCCGGCTGAGGTCGGCACCGCTCAATTTCGCTTCGCTCAGGTCGGCCCAGCGGAGATTGCAGCCGCTGAGGATGGCCCAGCGCAAATTGACGCCGCTGAGGTCTGCGCCGCTGAGTACGGCTTGAGTGAGGTTGGCTTGTCTCAGTTCTGTGCCTCGCAAGTCGGCGCCGCTGAGGTCGGCTCGGCTGAGGTCGGCTCCTTGCAGGTTGGCTTGTTCGAGGTTGGCTTCTGTCAAGCACGCGCCGCTGAGGTGAGCGCCTCGAAGGTTGGCTTGAGCGAGGTTGGCTCCTCGAAGGGTGGCTTCGGTGAGGGTGGCGCCGCTGAGGTTGGCGCCGCTGAGGTTGGCGCCGCTGAGTTCTGCTCGAATGAGCTCGGCTCTGATCAGTTTCGCTCCTATGAGTATGGCTTTTTTGAGGTCAACTCGCACTAGGTAAGCGACGTTGAGGTCGGCGTCGGTGAGGTCGGCGCCGCCTAGATGGGCGCCACTGAGTCTGGCGATGTTGAGTTTGGCACCTGTGAGGTTGGTTTTGCTGAGGTTTGCTCCGCTTAGGTTTGCTACACTCAGATTCGCACCCTTGAGGTTGGCTCCGCTCAAGTTGACGCCGCTGAGGTTGGCCTCAGTCAGGTTGATTCCGGCAAAATCTCTTTCTCCGGCGGCATATTTTTTCAGGAGTTCCTCGACTGTCATGGGGGCGGCACCGTATCAAATATCCCCATTTTATTGCTATGAATATCGGTATTGTAGGACTGGGTTTAATTGGCGGCTCGATCGGGCTGGATTTGCGATCGCGCGGGTTTGATGTTTTTGGGGTTTCGAGTCGGCAGCAGACTTGCTCTCGGGCGCAAGCTCGCGGTGTTGTCAATGAAGCCAGCATAAACCTGTCTCTGATGGCAGCAGCCGATGTGGTTTTTATTTGCACGCCGCTGGGGTCGATCGAGCCGATCGTCCGAGAGTTGGTGCCCTATCTTTCCCATGATACTATTGTAACCGATGTCGGTTCCGTAAAAACACCCATAGTGCAGGCTGTGTCTTCTCTGTGGCCAAATTTTGTGGGGGGACACCCGATGGCGGGGACTGCTGAAAGCGGAATTGAGGCGGCGGTATCCGATTTGTTTGTGGGCCGGCCTTATGTGGTGACGCCGACTGCCCAGACGCCGGCGCTTGCGGTGGATAAGGTTGAGGAAATTGCGCGGTTGCTGGGTGCTAAAGTTTACCGATGTGAGCCGGAAGAACACGATCGAGCTGTGGCTTGGATTTCTCATTTGCCGCTCATGGCGAGTGCGACGCTGCTTGCTGCCTGCGATCGAGAGGGCGATCGGGATATTGTTAATTTAGCCCAACATTTGGCGAGTTCGGGTTTTCGGGATACGAGCCGCGTTGGGGGCGGCAATCCCGAGCTGGGAGTGATGGTGGCAAAGTACAATCGAGAGGAATTGTTGCGATCGCTCTCTATTTACCGCGACAGTCTTGACGAGTTCATCAGCGATATCGAAGCCGAAAATTGGCAAGCTCTCGAACACAAGCTGAAGCTGACTCAACAAGCGAGACAGAATTACAAATTGTGATACAAAAATTACTTAAAACGGTTCCCGTCTAGATTATGATTTGTGGACGCCTATATATTGAGTTTCAATGTACACTTATTCTCGGATCAAGCGATTTTTACTGGGTGAATCTCTTCCGACGAGCGCATCTGTTCACGAACGGCTAAGCAACGCTACTGGACTAGCTGTTCTTGCTTCCGATGCACTTTCGTCTGTTGCCTACGCTACTCAAGAAACTCTGCTGGTACTGTTACTAGCGGGGAGTAGTAGTTTGAGTTTATCGCTGCCTATTTCTGGAATTATTGTTTTACTGTTGGCGATCGTGGCGCTGTCTTACCGACAGACAATTAAAGCGTACCCCAACGGCGGTGGAGCTTACATAGTGGCGCGAGAAAACTTGGGTATTTATCCGGGTTTGATCGCAGCAGCTTCGCTGATGATTGATTACATCCTCACCGTCACAGTCAGTATTTCGGCTGGGGTGGCAGCCTTGACTTCAGCAGTTCCCTCGCTGCACCCCTACACAGTTGAACTGTGCTTATTTTTTATTGTTCTAATCATGTTTGCCAATCTCAGGGGATTGCGGGAATCGGGCAATATATTTATGGTTCCCACCTATGGGTTTGTCATTGGCATTTTTATTTTGATTGGCTGCGGTTTATTCCAACAGGCAACAGGTCATGTTTTGCCGAGCTTACAAAATATTCCTGCTAAGGAACCTTTGGGATTATTTCTGCTGGCGCGTGCCTTTGCGGCGGGCTGTACTGCCCTGACTGGAGTTGAAGCCATATCAGACGGGGTGTTGGCTTTTAAGCCTCCTGAATGGAAAAATGCGCGCCTGACTTTGAGCTATATGGGGGGAATTCTGGGAGCGATGTTTTTGGGGATTAGTTACTTGGCTCATATTTATCAGGTGATTCCTACAGAACATGAAACGCTCCTTTCTGTATTGGGAAAACAGATTTTTGGTGTCGGTATATTTTATTACTATTTGCAGGCAGCAACTCTGTTAATTTTGCTGTTGGCGGCGAATACGAGTTATTCTGATTTTCCGCGACTTTGTTATTTTTTGTCGCGGGACGGGTTCTTGCCCCGGCAGTTGTCGCTGTTGGGCGATCGACTGGTTTATTCTAATGGCATTAATCTGCTCAGCTTCTGCGCTGCTCTTTTAATTATCATCTTTCGAGGCAATACGAGCGCAGTGCTTCCCCTGTATGCGGTTGGAGTTTTCACTTCTTTTACTCTCTCCCAATCGGGAATGGTAATTCACTGGTTTAAGGAACGAGGTAAAGGTTGGCAAGTTAGTGCTTTGATGAACGGTATTGGTGCAGTGGCAACAATGGGAGTTTTGGCTGTAATTCTCGCTACAAAATTCCTTTTGGGAGCTTGGGTTGTCGTAGTAACTATTCCGATCGTAGTCAGTCTATTTTTAGCTATTCACCGACACTATCGGTATGTAGCGGCTCGCTTGAGCATTCAGGGAATAGAACCGAGGTCTTATCTTCCCAGACCTAAAGTTAAGACGGTGACACATCCGGCAGTGGTGTTAGTCGGGCAGTTGCACCGGGGAACTTTCGAGGCCCTTGATTACGCTCGTTTAATTGCTGATGAAGTTGTGGCTGTTCACGTGGATATTGGTTTGACCGATCGAGAAAAATTACAATTAGCTTGGAAAGATTTGCAGTCTGATATTCCTTTGGAAATTCTGGAATCACCTTACCGTTCTGTTGGTGAGGCTTTGACACACTTTTTGGCTTTATTTGAAGAGCAGCGACCGGGAGTATATTTAACGCTGATCATTCCGGCTTTTGTGACGCGAAATTGGTGGGAGGGACTGCTGCACAATCAAACTGCTTTCTTTTTGAAAGCGACTTTGCGGGCTAAAAAAAGTCGGGTTGTAACAACGGTTAGATATTATCTTTAAGCAATCTCTAGTTAAAAGTTTGCCATTTTTCGCCTGTCAAACAAACTTATTGAGGACTTGCGCAGCAACCCGGTTTGTTTCTGGAGGTTTTGTTGATCAACCTAAGATTTATCGTAGAAACCGGGTTCTTTGAACCCACAATCCTCCGTGTAGCGGGAAGGATATCGGTTAAAAAATGCGGTTTCTTAAGTTTTGGTGCGTAAGTGAGGTATTAACTCTACAAGTCCACCTACTAGCTGATCGGCGCGGAAGAAACCGGATTTTTTGGCCTTAGTCCTAGGTTAAAAAACCCCGTTTATCAGAGCCGGAGTGCGTCCAGGACTGTTGCTGTTACAACTATAATCAAACACACAGTAAAGTTGTCAGTATTTTTACTGTAATGATGTTATTGAAAATTGACAATTCTCTAAAATCAATAGTCCGGACAGTTTTTCTCTGGCCCAATGGCTTATCCCCTATGACTTTGAGGCGAGCGTGGATAATTAAATCAATGTCACCTCTACCCCTGACGCGGCATTTAATTCGACTTTTTTATGATCCTTGCCCTGTAAGGCTTGTAGTATCGTTCCAAAAACTGTCCGGAGTATTGCTAAAATTTTAGTAAGTTCTAAGGGACAAGCAAAAGCTATATTCCTGGAATAAATAAATTATGAGCGAGCAATTAAGCAAACTCAGTGAAGTGTCGATGGTCTCAGCCAATTTTGGCAATGGGTTAGCCTATAGAGAGATTCTCCTGGATTGGTTTAAGTTTTTAGGCGGCAAACCAGGGGAAGTTATTGTTGTTGACGGTGGCAGCGATAGCGACACTCAAAAAGTTTATTTGGAACTGTATCACGAGGGTTTAATTGATAAGCTGCAAATCATTGCATCGCACCATCAAGACAATGACAAAGAGAGATGTTTTATTCAGGAGTATACAGCGGCAGCGATCGCTAGCAAGCCGTATGTATTGTGGTTCAAAATTGATACGTTACCTTACAGAGAAGGCCACGACGGTTGGTTAGAGGAAGCGATCGATTATCTCGAACGAGATGAAATTTTTGCAGTGGGCGGAGCTTTTAACAGATCGTACCCAAATCTCGACGCTTGGGCTGGGTGGTACTTCATTCAAGCCTGCACGATCAATTTTTCTTTGATGAAGCACAGTACCTTCGTTGCAGTCATGCAAGAATATGCGGGTGAATATATTGCTTCAAGATTTGAAGGAACACACCAGTTTGGCAGGTTTTTGCTGGAAGAAGCATTTAGCGCATATATGCAGGCTCACAACCAATATACTTTGTGTAAGGTTGAAGACCCGAGCTGGACGGTATTTCACACGAATGCTCAAGACGAATATTTGCAGGAGGTTCGGGAGAAATATTTGGCTCGCGAAGATGTTAAAACTTTCATGAATGCGGGTCTTAGTAAAGACATCAGTCAATATCTTTACTACGGAAAGCCACCTGTAAGAAGCAGCATGATTAAGAAAATGCGCATGGCTTTGGGAGAAACAAAAGTTGGGGGTTATTGGCGGGAATTGAAAAAAAGTCTGGTTTTTGGGAAAACTGAACCCAACCCTTAGTCAGCTAATTTATCTTTAACAATAAAAGGGAGGAAACGAGCTTTGATCGGCTGGAAATTATGGACTCGCCTTACCGTTCTGTTGGTTCGGCTTTGACACACTTTTTGACTTTGTTTGAAGAGCAGCGACCGGGAGTGTATTTAACGCTGATCATTCCGGCTTTTGTGACGCGAAATTGGTGGGAGGGGCTGCTGCACAATCAAACTGCTTTCTTTTTGAAAGCGGCTTTGCGGGCTAAAAAAAGTCGGGTTGTAACAACGGTTAGATATTATCTTTAAGTGGGGATGGGCAACCGCAGGGGATTGGCCCTACTTCATCGCAATTAAGACTGGAATGCGGCCGGACGCGCTGGCCCAAGAAACCGGGTTTCTTCGCAAAATCTTTGGTTTGGATGCTATTTTTATAGGCAGAAACCGGGTGTCTGACACCGCTTGGTAAATCATATATATTTATTAAAATTTCAAGGAAAGGGTTGACATATCAAAAATGATATGTTAGGAGTTGAGTAATTAGAAAAGTTGCCTTTCAACTTATCTTGAAAAAGATTGCGGCTGCTGAACCCAAGTCTTTTGTTCCCTAAAAAATCTCTTCAACTTTTGGGGGTTGCTATGCAACCCGCAACAGACTATTTATGCAGCAGCCAAAAAACTTGAACAGGCTTTTGCGAGCTTTGTCTCGGCAAGGTCTTGATGTTAGTTACGACAATAAAGTCTACTCGATTTGTCTCAATAGTTCTCTGAAAGAACACTGGCAAGATGCCGATGCTCCAACTCCAGAAGTTTTGCTCCCAGAGGATTTTCCGGTGGAAGCAAAGGCGCTCAAACAGTTAGCAAATTTGGCGAATGTTCGACACCCTCAAGGTGGTTGCGTTTGTCGCGCTTGCGCTACTCCAGACTTCCATCCGGGGGATGCGGGGGTGGCGATCGGCTCTATTGTAGAAACAGCAGGAATGGTGATTCCGGCGGCTACCGGTTCCGATATTAACTGCGGGATGCGGTTACACGTTGCAGATTTGTCGATCGAACAATTCCTCAGTCAGCGCGATCGATTTGTAGAATTGCTCAAAGGCGATTATTTCTTCGGTACTCGCGATGTCAGCATGACTGCAAAAACTGCTCGCGCGATGTTCCAACACGGGATTCCCGGATGGCTGGATGGTATGCTGGACGAGGCAACCGGCAGCGCGGCTAATTCGGATTTCGAGCAGTTGGCCGCAGAGTGCGATTCCCTACGGGATAGCTGCGCTTCACGCACTTTCCTCGGCGGTTCCATGAATGGCGATGTCAAATGGGCTCCCGAAGAATTAGTCCCAAATGACGGTTTAGTCAGGGATGGCGGGTTAGCTACCATTGGTGGTGGCAATCACTTTGTCGAAATTCAAGTGGTTGAGGAAGTTATCGATCGAGCTACGGCTTATACTTGGGGTGTGCGATCGGGACAAATCGCTTTCATGATTCATTCGGGTTCGCGGAATGTCGGCAAATACATCGGCGGAATGTGGCGCGATCGAGCTTGCCAGGCCTACCCAAAAACTCTGAAACATCCTGAATCCAGGCTTTTCCCGCTGTCTGTCGCAGCCAATCCCGAACTTGTGAACAGCTACCTGCAAGCGGAAGCAACCGCCGCTAACTACGGTTTTATCAACCGTTTGCTGCTAGCAGAACTTCTGCGCTGGCGTTTGCGACAAGTTTTCGGCGATGTGGAAGCTCCCTTAGTATACGATTTGCCTCACAATATCACTTTAGGTGAAGGTGCCGGCTGGGTAACGCGCAAAGGCGCTTGTCACGCACATTCCGGTCAGCCTGTAATTGTACCGGGTTCGATGGGCGCGCCGTCTTATTTGCTGGTTGGGAAAGGGAACGATCGATTTTTGCGATCGGCTTCTCACGGTGCAGGAAGGGCGCGATCGCGCTTCGATATGAGTCGCAAAGGTGTTGACAAAACTGACTCCGCTTTGGGATTAACCGGCGTAGATTGCATTACCGGGCGCGAAGAACGCAGAATTGAAGAAGCACCGGCCGCTTACAAGCCAATTCAACCAGTAATTGACGTTCAGGTTGAGGCGCAAATAGTTGGTGTAGTCGCTAAAATGAAGCCAGTGTTGACGTTTAAAGCCTAGGAACGGGGCATTTGAGAATTAAAAATTAAACAAGGGTAAGGTGCGCGCTGAGCACCCTACTAATTTTTAATTCTCGGCCCTATTTCCGATGCCCCATGCCCTATGAATGATTCTCAAGCATTACCAAATCCATCAAAACCTGTCCATCCCCTAAAGCGGCTGCTCAAGTACGGGCGTCGCTACCGCGTGAAAGCTTGGCTGGCAAGTATCTGTTCGCTGCTGAATAAATTCTTTGATTTAGCGCCGCCAGCATTAATCGGTATTGCCGTTGATGTGGTGGTGAAACAGCAAGATTCTATACTCGCTCAGTGGGGCATAAAAGATGTCTTTTGGCAACTGGCAATTATCACTATTTTGAGCGCGGTTGTTTGGGCGTTGGAATCTCTTTTTGAATATGCCTATGATTATTTGTGGCGCAATTTGGCTCAGGATATTGAGCACGATTTGCGTCTGGAAGCTTACAGCCATTTGCAGGAATTAGAATTAGCTTATTTTGAAGAACGCAGCACGGGCGGTTTGATTTCTATTCTCAATGATGATATCAATCAACTAGAACGTTTTTTGGACGACGGCGCTAATGAGGTGATTCAGGTATTTACAACGGTTGTTGTGATTGGCGCGGCTTTTTTTGCTGCTTCTCCTGGTGTGGCTGGGCTGTCTATGCTGCCGATACCTTTTATTATTTGGGGTTCGATCGCCTTTCAAAATCGCCTCGCTCCTTTCTATGCTGATGTGCGGGAAAAGGTGAGTTTTCTGAACGGGCAACTGTCGAATAATTTGATGGGAATTACTACTATTAAAAGTTTTACTTCCGAAGATTATGAAATTCAGCGAATCGAAACACAAAGCCAAGCTTACCGCCAAAGCAACCGACGGGCGATCGCACTTTCGGCTGCTTTTATTCCGCTGATTCGGGTTGTGATTTTCTTGGGGTTTATTGCAACACTATTTCTGGGCGGTTTGGAGGTAGTGGCGGGCCGGTTGTCTGTGGGAACTTACAGCGTTTTGGTGTTTTTGACCCAGCGGTTGCTGTGGCCACTGACTCGCCTGGGAGATACTCTGGATCAATACCAGCGCGCAATGGCTTCTACTAATCGGGTGATGAATTTGTTGGATACTCCGATCGCAATTCACACGGGTGATATTCGGCGGCCGGTTAGTTCGATTAAGGGTGAGTTGGAATTTAAAAATGTTACCTTTTCTTATAATCAAAGAAAACCGATTTTGCAGTATTTTTCTTTGACTCTGCCGGCGGGGAAAACTACTGCGATTGTTGGGGCTACAGGTTCGGGCAAAAGTACCTTGGTGAAGCTAATATTGAGGCTGTATGAGGTACAGCATGGCAATATTTATCTCGACGGTATAGAATTAAATAACCTGAATTTAAAAGATTTGCGGAGAGCGATCGGATTGGTGAGTCAAGATGTGTTTTTGTTTCACGGTACGGTGGCAGAAAATATTGCTTACGGCAGTTTTGAGGCAAGCAATCGAGAGATAGTAAATGCTGCGAAAATTGCGGAGGCTCACGAGTTTATCGCCCAATTGCCTGACGGTTACAACACTATTGTAGGGGAACGCGGTCAAAAATTGTCGGGGGGTCAGCGGCAGCGAATTGCAATTGCAAGGGCTGTTTTGAAGAATCCGCCGATTTTGATTCTTGACGAAGCTACTTCAGCGGTGGATAACGAGACTGAGGCGGCAATTCAGCGATCGCTCGAACGAATTACCAAAAATCGCACTACAATTGCGATCGCCCACCGTCTTTCTACTGTCCGCAATGCCGATTGCATTTGTGTCATGGAAGAGGGGCTGGTGGTAGAATCGGGGCAGCACGAACAACTGATCGAACAGGACGGAATTTATGCGGCGCTCTGGCGCGTGCAATCTGGTATAAGATAGAAACGCAGCGGTTTTGGGTAATTGGGAATTGCTAATTTGTAATTGGGGATGGGCGATTGGGCATGGGTAACTAATGACAACAGTCAACTGCCAACTGCCAACTGCCAACTGCCAACTGCTAACTGACAACTGACAACTGACTGTAAAATATTAGTTTATACAAACAAGAAGAGAAAATGTTTTTATTTGATAGCCCTGAGTCCAAACCCAACGAAAATAGCTGGAGCCGCAAATTAGATAAATTCGTGAAAGCTAATCAACATGAATTGGCTGCTTTGGCTTGGGGGCTATTTCTGGAAAGGGGAGAGGAAAGCGAGGAGATTTTGGCAATTGATATTGCAGAAACTGCGCGTTTTGTGTATTGTAAGAAAGAGGCGGTTGAGGAGTTGAACCGTCAAGTAAAAAGTCATATTCAGGAAGTTGTAGGTGTGTTGAACGCTCACAAGCCTGAGAAAGAAGTGGCGATTTTGGCGATCGGTGAAGGTCAAATTAAGTTGATTCTTTTTGAACCTAAGCCTGAACCTCCTGTTTGTTTTGAGGAAGCTGCAACAGATGTTGATACATTGTTGGCGAAGCTGGAACAGCAGATGGTTGAATATATGAAATGATAAGATTACTCGGATCTTGAAATCGCGTCTACACAAACGAAGTCCGAGCAGAGGGGGACTAAGAAATGAAAGGAGTATTTAAGCCTCATTTAGTATCAGTTGTCCGAGGGCTTGGATGACGCTGGAACGGACTTCTGGCGAGGTGTCTTTGAAGGCTTTAACTAATATGGGCGCGCGACATCTCCTATTTTTCCCAGTGCTTCTGCTGCTTTCGCCCTGACAGCGGGGCGGGCATCCTCTAGGGCGATGCACAAGGTGTCTAGCACCATCTGATAGTATGCGGGATTTTGAATCATGCTGTGAGCCTCCGGTTTGCATAGAGCTTACTGCTGTTTTATTTTAGATATTGCATCTCTGTCAGGAACAGGCATCTTGCCTGTTCCACAAAGAGTAAATTTTCTTCTGGGGTGCGCGTCTCGCCCGCCCTGAAAGCCTTATTAAAAATGTTGCAATATTTCAGCAAACTTTTGGGTTGGCTGGCTATTTCACGTCTTCGGATACGCCTTCAATGAAGGCAACAAGTCCTTTGCCCCAGGGGTTTGATTCGGCGAAGTGTTCGCCAACTTTCACGGCTGCTTTTTTGCCACCGTTGTAAAGCCGTTTGACGCTGATTAGGTTTTGCCACTCGATGGGTTTTTGCTCTTTGATTTCCTTAAATTCTGCATCAATAATATTGCGTGCTTGTGCCTCGTCTTGCACTTCTGTATGCTTTTTTTCTAATGCCTGGATGATTTGCACGACTGCATTCAGTGCTGCTTCAGGAGAGGATTGCTGGGTGGTTAAGGTGATATTTTTGGCTTGATTGCCGTGGTTTTCTCCGAAGTTTAAAGGGGCGTGGAAAGTAGAATGGGAGAAGTCTTGGGTGGGTTTATCAGACATTTCTTTTGTTGTTATGTAGATTTGCTGAGTGGTTTCGTCAATTTTACCAAGGATCTCGTTTGGTTGGGGTGGTTTGGCTGGGTGCGGTGCTAGGGACAACTGACGTATCGGGTAGTTGTAGTATTTGCAGGCGGCTTGGATGACGAGGATGAGGCGGCGAAATTCTTTGCCGGATTTGGAGAGGATTAAGGTAAGGAGGTGGGGGAGATGGGGGGCGACTTTCTCTGCGTGCTGCTTAGCGATATTGCCTAAGGCATTTGCCGCCCTACTAGGCACATAAGAGTCTGAATCTTCAAGGAGTTTAAGTAATCCCGGAATCGCCTTTTCGTCACCGATTTTGCCTAAGGCCTCTGCCGCCCTACTACGCACAGAAGAGTCTGAATCTTCAACGAGTTTAAGTAATCCCGGAATCGCCTTTTCGTCACCGATTTTGCC
>NZ_JAUBPR010000070.1:0-35028 GCF_036700845.1 Microcoleus sp. S13_C5 | reverse complement strand
GACTGAATCTGTCTTGAGTACTCGTTCTGGTCGGATTCCTCCTTCTCTTGTGCCACGCTAACCCCGTGAACTTCTACAAATTTTCCTTACTTCATCTCTTTCGCTCTCAACGCTTGCTAACTGTTGTTGTAGCTTGTGAACCGTCTGCTTCAAAGAATTGTTCTCAGTAGTAGCTGCCTTGAGTTCTGCCTCTGTTTGCTTAAATCTTGCAAGGATTTGAACTATAAAGGCGGTAAATAGGTTATTTCCTTGTTGTAACTGCTTGTTTATTTGCCTAAGCTCAACTGTCTGTGCTTTGAGCTGGTTATCATTCGGTTTGTTCTTACCCCTGCGAAGTTGCAGGTAAATTATTACGATACTTAGTAAAGCTATTAAACCCGCAGTTTCGTAAACCATACGAATAATTTTGTGAAAATTGCGTTTTTGGACATCGGTTCCCAGGCAGAGCCTAGCAAGCCGTTAATTTAAAAAACAGAGGGCGAGTTTCGCATAAAACTCAACTTTTAAAGTCCAATTTTATGCTCTAAACCCGCCCTCGCAAAACTCCCTTAATAAGCGTCTTGCAATTCGTAAAAATCAGGGGAAATGTAATCTTTCCGCAGGGGCCAGCCTACCCAATCTTCGTTCATCAAAATCCGTTTCAGATTCGGATGTCCTTCGTAGACAATGCCGTACATATCGTAGGATTCCCGCTCTTGAAAGTCGGCTGCTTTCCAAATCCAGTAGACTGATGGCACTCTGGGATCTTCGCGGGGTACGAATACTTTGACGCGGACTTCTTCAGGCTTGGAAGCATTATCTGTCAGCTTAACCAAGTGGTAAACGCTGACTAAATCTTGTCCCGGCCCTTGGTCGTAGGCGCACTGGCACTGCATATAATTAAACCCGTAGGCATACAGCGCTGTTGACATCGGAATTAAGAAGTCTCGATCGACCTTTAATATCTCCACGCCCAAATTATCGGCCGCTAAAGCTTCGTGTTCAAAGCCATTCTGAGTCAACCACTGGGAAACCTTCCCGGCTTCAACAATTGCAGATTCTGTCTCAGCCACGGTTTACCTCCTGTTTTTGTCCTGCAAGCAGGGCCGGCGGTACAGGCATTCCCATTGCTTCCGTCAATTCCTTCGGCGGCGCTATCCGGCCAGGAATAGACAAGTATTTGCCGTCCAAAATGTCGTCTACTACTTTCATTTTGTGGGGTCTGGTGTAGTAGCGGTGGGTTGGCAGCAAATTGGCCCGTTCTTGCATGGAATTGTTGGCTATTTTTTTCCGCAGTTTGATAATTGCGTCAATAATCGCTTCTGGGCGGGGGGGACAGCCGGGGATGTACACGTCTACTGGAATCAGTTTGTCAACGCCGCGCACTGCTGTGGTGGAGTCCATGCTGAACATTCCGCCGGTGATCGTGCAGGCGCCCATCGCGATGACGTATTTGGGTTCCGGCATTTGTTCGTACAGCCGCACCAAGATGGGGGCGTACTTCATGGTAATTGTGCCGGCGGTGATGATCAAGTCGGCTTGCCGGGGGCTCGATCGCGGTACTAAGCCGAATCTGTCGAAGTCAAAGCGCGATCCGATCAAAGCTGCAAATTCAATGAAGCAGCAGGCCGTGCCGAAAAGCAGCGGCCACAGGCTCGAAAGTCTCGCCCAATTGTAGAGGTCATCCACTGTTGTCAGGATGACGTTCTCTGAGAGTTGGGATGTGACTTCCGGGCGCTCTACAGGGTTGATCAGCGCTTTTTGTGATTTGTCAGAACTTAAGACCATTCCAAGGCTCCTTTGCGCCATGCATAGACAAGAGCAATAACGAGGATCGTGATAAAAAACAAGGCTTCGATAAAAGCCAACAGTCCTAGCTGGTTGAAAGCAACTGCCCAAGGATAGAGGAAGACGGTCTCTACGTCGAAAATGACGAAGACCAGGGCGAACATATAATATCGGATGTTGAACTGAATCCAGGCTCCGCCGATCGGCTCGACGCCTGATTCGTAGGTAGTGCGTCGGTCGTAGGGACGACTTTTGGGGCGCAGTACCTTAGACGCCGTGAGGGCGAGGATAGGAACTAGGCTGGAAATTAACAGGAAGCCTAAGAAATACTCGTAGCCGCTGAGTGCAAACACGGTGAATAATTACTGCCTAGGTGAAAGGGTTCTGTAACTTGTCTGTTACATTATATAGATTTTGGGTAGCTAAAATTACGAGTTGGTTGAGATTAATCATCCATCTTCTGCAATAATTTTTAATGTATATTTTAAGATTAGCTTACCTACTCTTTTGGAGCTATGAGCGATCAAGCCACTGAAACTAAAACCCTTGATCGGCACGAGTGCCGCGCCTGCGGCTACGTCTACAATCCGAAAAAGGGCGATCCTAAAATTGGCATTGCCCCGGGCACGGCTTTTGAAGATTTGCCCCAAACTTGGGTATGCCCCGTTTGTGCAGCGCGCAAGTCGATGTTTCAAAATCTCGGTCAGATGGAAGGGGTATCGGGATTTAAGGCAAATCAGCGCTACGGTGTCGGTGTCAACGGCATGACCGAAGGTCAGAAAAGTTTGCTGATTTTTGGCGGCTTGGTCGTTGGTTTCTTGTTGTTACTTAGTATGTATGGTTTGCAGTAAAACGATTGTGAGATTTTGGCAACGAATTGTAATGTTATTGGCCGCTGCGCTCATCTGTACGAGTTGCAGCACCATCGGTTCTGTGAGTTACAACCCCTGGCAAGTGGTTTCCTTGCCGACGGAAGCTAATTTGCAGGATATTGCCTTTACGGGCAATCCTCAACACGGCTGGGTTGTGGGTTCTGAGGCGACTCTGCTCGAAACCTCGGACGGTGGGACTAGCTGGAAGTCTATAGCACTGGATATCGACGATCCGAGGTCGCGTTTTGCGTCGGTGAGTTTTTCCGGTTCCGAAGGCTGGATTGTCGGCCAGCCTTCTGTTTTGCTCCACACGAACGATGAGGGCAAGTCTTGGACGCGGATTGCTTTGAGCAGTCAGTTGCCCGGTTCTCCGAGTACGATCGCGGCTTTGGGCCCGAATTCCGCCGAGATGACGACCGATGTGGGGGCGATTTACCGGACTTCCGACGGCGGCAAAAATTGGAAAGCTGTCGTGCAGGATTCTTTTGGGGTAGTTCGCAATATCAACCGTTCTGAAGACGGGCAGTATGTTGCGGTTTCCTCGAAGGGCAATTTCTACTCGGTGTGGAAACCCGGACAACAAGCTTGGGAACCTCACAACCGCAATAGTTCTCGCCGCCTGCAAAATATGGGCTTTACCAAGGACGGGCGTTTGTGGATGCTCGCCCGTGGTGGTCAGATTCAGTTTAGCGACCCGGAAAGTGCCGAAGGTTGGGGAAAACCGTTTTTTCCCGATCGCAAGGCGAGTTGGGGTTTGCTGGACATGGCTTACCGGACTGATAATGAAGTTTGGGTAGCCGGCGGCGGCGGCAATTTGCTGTGCAGTTTGGACGGCGGGAAAACTTGGCTAAAAGACCGCGAAGTAGAAGATGTTCCCGCTAATTTTTACAGGATTGTCTTTATGGGCCCCGATCGCGGATTTGTGATCGGCGCGAGCGGTACTTTACTTAAATATCAAGGTTCAGCGCAAGCTGCTTGATAGTAGAATAGTAATAGAGATTGTCTGTCAATTTGTTGTTGAAAGGAGGATTCTAAATGGCTGGTACAACTGGAGAACGTCCGTTTGGGGACATTATTACAAGTATCCGTTATTGGGTAATTCACAGCATCACCATTCCGGCTTTGTTTATTGCTGGATGGCTGTTTGTGCAAACGGGTTTGGCTTACGATGCTTTCGGAACTCCTCGCCCTAACCAGTATTTCACACAGCAGCGGGAAGAAGTGCCGATTATCTCGGATCGCTTTGAAGCTAAGAAACAAGTAGATCAGTTCATTGCCAAGTAATTTAACAAGGATTTGGAAAAATGACGAGCAGAACCCCCAACAATGAGCCAATTTCGTATCCGATTTTTACGGTGCGCTGGTTGGCAGTTCATACTTTAGGTGTCCCAACAATTTTCTTTTTGGGCGCGATCGCAGCAATGCAATTTATTCAACGATAGGAGTTTACAATGCCTGAGCGCGTTCCTAATCCCAACGAGCAGCCTGTTGAGTTAAATCGGACTTCTCTTTATTTGGGTCTGTTGTTGATTTTTACTCTGGGTATTTTGTTTTCCAGTTATTTCTTTAACTAACTGGCGTCTGAGTTTGCTTTCGATAGTTCCATCGAATGTGTTTAGCTGTAAATTAGTGAGGTGATGGCTATGTTTAGTGAAAGTGGCAGAATTCCTTTGTGGCTGGTAGCTACTGTCGCAGGCCTCGGTGTTCTGAGCATTGTGAGTCTTTTCTTCTACGGTGCTTATGCCGGTTTGGGTTCTTCGATGTAAGGAGAATCAAGCTGATTTTCGGCTTTTAACCCCCCTTGAAAAAAGGGGGGTTTTAATTATGCCAAGTGTGTTGGTAAATCAGGGATAAATTTAATCTAAAGTGTTGATTTTTAGGCAAGTTTATGATAGTTTAATTATCTCGTGATAGCGGGATTTTTTGTGGTTGGGTAGAGATTTGCTCAATAAACGGATGCCGGGCGGGTTCACCAATCACCCCAAAATAGATCGCCACTAGCCGACATCGCCTCCTTCTGTGGGGCAGATCCTGAAATTAGCCAAAAGTTGCGAGTAGAATGGTGCAAGAGCCGATCGCTCGATCGTAGTGCACAGCGAAATATGACCCCACCGCCGCCGCCCCGCAAACCTCAAACCGTCTTGGGTGCGATTACCCAAGCAGTCCAGACTATTGCTAAGGTTAATTTTAACCAGCTAGCGCTGAAACCTAATGCCAAAGTACCCGAACTGTGGGTACAGGATGCGGGTGCAGCTAAAGCTGAGGTTTATCCGCTGTTGGGCGATCGATATTTGTTAGGTCGATCGTCAAAATCTTCAGATATTGTAGTTCGCAATCCCGTTGTCAGTCACGTGCACTTATCCCTGTCGCGGGATAGTCGGCGGCGGACTCCTTTTGTCATCAAAGATGAAGACTCCACAAACGGCATTTACAATGGCAAAAGGCGAGTTAAAAGTATGTCCCTGCGTCACGGAGACGTGTTCACTTTAGGGCCACCGGAACTAGCCGCCGCTGTTAGAATTCAATTCGTATATCCGCCGCCTTGGTATTTGGAACTGGTGCGTTACAGCTTTTACGGCGTCAGCGGAATCACCGCTTTGATTGCCGTGTTGGTAGGGATGGAATCGACCAAGTTTCACGTGCGGCCTCTGCCGAGAAGTATCAATGGCCCCGTGATTGTTTACGCCCGCGACGGACAAACTCCCCTACGTCCTCCTCAGAATAACGCTCACTTAGAATTAAAAAAATTGCAGGATTTTTCGCCTTATTTATCCAAGGCGGTACTTGCATCGGAAGACAGTCGCTACAATTGGCATTTAGGGGTAGATCCGATCGGGGTTTTGCGGGCGCTTTTGACCAATGTTCGCGGGGGAGGAATTCGCGAAGGCGGCAGCACTGTGACGCAGCAGTTAGCGAGGAGTTTGTTCCGAGATTATGTGGGAACTCAAGATTCGGCGGGACGCAAGTTCCGGGAAGCAGTAGTTGCCTTAAAACTGGAGAATTATTACAGCAAAGACGAGCTGTTGCTGACTTATTTAAATCGGGTGTTTTTGGGAATTGACCTTTACGGTTTTGAGGATGCGTCTCGGTTTTATTTTGGCAAGTCTGCCAAGGATTTAACTTTGTCAGAGGCGGCAACTTTGGCGGGCATTTTGCCGGCGCCAAACAGTTTTAATCCGATTCAAAATTATCAGTTGGCGGTGCAGTACCGCGATCGAGTGATCGAACGGATGCGGGCACTGGGGACGATTTCTCAGGAAGAAGCCGATCGCGCGAGGCGATCGCGAATTGATATCAATCCCAAAGCTCGCCAATATCTGCAAAGTACGATCGCTCCTTATTTCTACAGTTATGTATTTGACGAATTGGAGTTTTTGCTAGGAGAGCAGTTAGCCAGAGAAGGCAATTTTATTGTAGAAACAGGTTTGAATCCCGGCCTGCAAAAGTTGGCGGAAAGTTCCCTCAGAAATGCTGTTGAAAATGCGGGAGCCAGTGCAGGTTTTTCTCAAGGAGCCGTGGTAACTCTCAATACTGCAACCGGGGAAGTCTTAGCTTTAGTTGGGGGCGTAGATTACTTGAAAAGTCAGTTTAATCGGGCTACCGAAGCTTTGAGACAGCCCGGTTCTACATTTAAGATTTTCACCTATGCAGCCGCCCTGGAACGCGGAATACCAGCCAGCAAAACTTATTCTTGCGCCCCCCTTTCCTGGGGCGGACAAAGTTACAGTGGCTGCGAAAGAACCAGCGGCAGTGCGGATATGTATCGCGGCTTGGCGTTGTCGGAAAATGCAATTGCATTGAGGGTAGCACAGGAGGTCGGTTTAGAAAATGTAGTGCAAATGGCTAGACGTTTGGGGATTACTTCTGAACTGCGTTCTAACCCGGGTTTAGTATTAGGTGAAAGTGAAGTTAATGTGTTGCAATTAACGGGTGCTTTCGGGGTTTTGGCCAATCGAGGTTTGGGAAATCGTCCCCACGTAATTAAGCGAATTATTGACAGCAGTGATTGCAAAGATAGAAATGATTTTAACAGTTGCCGGGTGATTTATGACTATCAAAAAGATGGCATTGCCAATCGGCAGTTAGTGTCTGAAGCCGTAGCGGATACGATGACGGATATGCTGCAAGGTGTTGTGCGGGGAGGTACGGGTAGCAGTGCTGCTTTGGGGTTGGGAGAAGCTGGAAAAACAGGCACGACTAATGATAATAGAGATTTGTGGTTTGTCGGTTATATTCCGAGTCAGCAACTGGTGACAGGAGTTTGGTTGGGAAATGATGATAATTCTCCGACTGCCGGAGGTAGTGCAAATGCCGCTCTGTTGTGGGGGGAGTATATGCGCCAGGTGGCGCGTTGAAATCATTAGTCAGCAGTCAGCAGTTAGTAGTCATTAGTCCGCATTCATTAATTAGCCTCGATCTGCAGTTGGAGGAACGGTTAGGGCAATGATGTCTTCATAACACAGACGATCGGCTAAATCGTTGAGGGCGTTGGTGAGGTCAGCACGATCGGGCGGGATTTGTGCAATTAACTTGCGAATTTTCTTTATATTGAGTTCGATCGCGGCTTGATGCAACTGTTCGATCCAAGCTGCTGGCATTCCTGTCAGATCCGAAGCAGTCAGAGGGCGAAGGGATGGGGAAGAAAGCGGCTTGTCCTCGACATAAACGTAGCGAACCCCCAGATGTTCTGCCATTTTAGCCAAGATTGTTTCAGCACGAAACGGTTTTCGCACGAAATCGTCAAATCCAGCGGCGAGGGCAGTTTGACGATCTTCTTCAAAAGCGCTGCTGGTGAGGGCAATGATGATGGGAGGGGGGAGATCGCTAGCTTTTATCTGTAGGGTGACGGCATATCCATCCATTACAGGCATCCGAATATCCATCCAAATTAGGTGGGGTGAAAAGCTTTGCACTAGCGCCATCGCCTCTTGTCCGTTGGTAGCTGTTTGCACCTCAAATCCGATCGGGATTAGTAATTCCACTAACAGTTGGCGATTTTCAAGTTTATCGTCAACAACAAGAATTCGATAGGGAGTTTGTCCGGTAGCCAGTCCGACAATCGATCGTTCCGGTTCCGGTGACTTGATCGCCTTATCTGCCGCCAACTCCACTTGAATCTGAAACCGGAAGATGCTGCCTTTGCCTGGGGTACTCTCAACGATAATCTCGCCTCCCATGAGTTGTACGAGTTTGCGGCTAATAGACAATCCCAGTCCTGTTCCCTCTTGAGAATGCAGTCCGGTTGCAGTTTGGACGAAGGGCTCGAATAGGCGATCGAATTCCGAAGGGGCAATGCCGAGCCCCGTGTCTGCTACGGTGAAGTGGATCGTACAATTCTTCTGGCTCCACTCTACTCCTAAATCTACTCGTAGCGCGACACTTCCGGCTTGGGTAAACTTAATGGCATTACCGAGCAAATTAATTAACACCTGACGCAGTTTAGCTTCATCGGTGCGAACGAACTGAGGCACATCGCTTGAGCGTTCAAACTTCAGTTGCAAACCCTTTGCCTCGGCTTTCAAACGGAACATTTGTTGTAGCGTATCTAGAAGCGCAAAGAGGTCGAAATCCGTTGCTTGAAATGTTACCCGTCCCGCTTCGATCTTAGACATTTCCAAGACATTATTAATCAACGCCAGTAGATGTTCCCCACTGCGATTAATCGTATCCAAATATCGCTGTTGCGTCTGCGGCGCGAGGTTAGTTACTCCAGCAGAATCGCTTCGAGATCGCAACATCAATTGGGTAAAACCGAGGATAGCGTTGAGTGGGGTTCGTAACTCGTGACTCATGTTAGCCAAAAACTGACTCTTCGCCCGATCGGCAGCTTCGGCTTTGGCTTTAGCTTTCTCGGCTTCTTTCATGCTATCTGCCAATTGCGCCGTGCGCTGTTCGACAGCTTGGCTGAGATTGCGTTCGCGGGCGCTGACTTCGTGGGCCATATCCTGAAACGTGCGGGCTAGTTGTCCCGGTTCGTCCCCTCGTTGTGCCACTTTGGCAATTTCCGGCACGTTAAATGCGCCCACTTGTTCTGCGGTAATGGGCCGCGCACTGACTTGATGAGCGATCGCAGTCAGTTGCTTCAGTGGTTGAATCACTCGCCCCTTCAACCACCTGTTAATCGATAACACAGCCACCGCAAACATCGCCATAAAAATGCTCATCACCGGCACCATATTCCGGCGGCTGTGGGCAAAAACTTCATCAGCAGGAACGTAAATCATTTGGGTGGCAACCACTTCATCTAACTTCCAGCCAAAACCAGTTCGATCGCCGTAAATGGCAATTTGACCTTTAGGCGCATCGGCTGGCTTGCCGTGACATTGCAGGCAACTGGCTTCTTTCATTGCCAGGGGTCGGGCGATGTAAAATAGGGTCGATCCTGCGGTTTTTCGGTAGCCCGAAAGTTCTGAAAGATCCGGCTGACGGCGAAACTGTTCGACGATTTCGGTTTCAAATCGATCGGCTCGATCGCGGATATTCGAGGGGTTGGGGGCTGCTTCTTTGTAGAAAAAGCCGTGGTAGTCGGGGAGATCGCGAAATCGTTCAAAAATTTCCCGCGCTGCAAAGGCGGGAATGGCTTCCGGCAGAAATGTGGACTTAGTGTCGAGACTATTTTGTAGAAGCGGACTGACATGATGGATCGTGTAGTTTCGGGCAGAGTCGATCGTCTCCATCAAAATGCTTGCCCGCGTGGTAATCTCTTCTTCTGCCGCGTGTCGTAGGGTATTCCAAAGGGTGAACCCACTCAGCAAGATACCTGTCAGAAAAACCAGGGCAAGCAAAAAGGTAAATTGCGATCCGAGTTTTAGTCTGCCCAGCATTATCTCTATCTCCGCTTTCGATCGGGTTATATTTTTTTGTTCGAGATGTTTTTTGTTAAACAGGTCAATTGAAGGTTAACTTTGATTTAGAGGGAACAGGAATTCGGAAAAATTGTTCTCCCGTCCCTTGTGCGATAGTGTCAGGAACCTCAGCCTGAAGGCATGAGGCTTGAAAGAGAAATCTGACAAGCCGTTCTGACGGGCCATCGTCTTAACTGACTACGTTTTTTGAGTCACGACACCGGGCGAATGCGTAGCTAGTTCCTTGCTCTGTCGCTGAAGGTTAAACAGTTCTAAGGTAACAGGGACAGTGCTTTCAGCCTAACAAGCTCACTAAACAAAGGCGCGTGCTAACTTTAACTCCGAAAGGAGATTGAGGCAACCATACCTCGCCGGAGGAGCAACCATACCCCTCCACCCCACAAAAGTTTTAACTCAATGTAAAGCCGTCCTAAAAGGACGGGGTTTCTAACCCATATTTCTGATGAAGGCCCCTCAACCCCCAAGTGCAGATATTCTCATCGTAGACGATACCATAGAAAATCTTCATCTGCTGTCCGAGATGCTGGCGCAGCAAGGTTATGAAGTTCGCATCGTCAAGAGTGGGGCAATGGCATTAAGAGGCGTGCAAGCGCAACCCCCCGATTTGATTTTACTGGATATCATGATGCCCCAAATGGATGGGTATGAAGTGTGTCAGCACTTGAAAGCTAATCCCCAAATCCAGAATATTCCGGTAATTTTTATCAGTGCGCTCAATGAAGTATTCGATAAGGTGAAAGCGTTTGCGGTGGGTGGAGCGGACTATATTACCAAACCCTTTCAAATCGAAGAAGTTTGTGCTAGAGTAGCGCATCAATTGACGATTCGCCGCTTGCAAATGCAGATTGAAGATCTGGCGATCGAGCAGGAACGCAATCGGATTGCTCGCGATATTCACGATTCTTTAGGTCATTCGCTGGTGGCGCTCAACCTGCAGATGGAAACGGCACTGACGATGTGGAACGAACATCCACACCAAGCATATCCGTTTCTCGTGAAAGCCAAACAACTCGGTTCCGAGGCACTGCAAGCCGTGAGGCAATCGGTGTCAGCCATGCGGGACGATCCGTTGCAAGGAAAGGGATTGACAGAGGCGATCGCGCATTTAATTCAAGCCTTTCACCAAACCACTAGCATACAGCCCAACTGTCAGATTCACCTCGATCGATCTGTTTCCCATGCTATCAATATTGCCATCTATCGAATCGTGCAAGAGGGGTTGACTAATATCTGCAAGTATGCAGCAGCAACAACGGTACAGCTTCAGATTGAATCGAATCCGGCCGGAATTTTTCTCAAGCTTCAGGATAATGGTAAAGGCTTTCAAATGGGTGAGAGTCGATCGGGTTTTGGACTTCAGGGAATGCAGGAGCGAGTGGCGGCTTTAGGCGGATCTTTGGAAATTTCCAGCGAACGCGCTCGAGGATGTTGTATTAATGCTTATTTTCCAGTGATGGGTAATTGGTAATTGATAATTGGTAATGATTAACATAACAAGCGTCAATGTTGTAAACCGCACGTGGGCTATAAAATACGCGCAAGCAAGATATCTGCACTCCTAATAATATCAAATCCCCTAGCATCGGCATGATGACTTTCTCTCCCATTTCTCTGCCTCCTCTGCGTCCTCTGTGGTTTAATATCATTACGATGCAACCAAAAGTAATATAAATTATAACTTTCCACTTTCAAATTAAACTATTAACTATTATGATTCGCATATTATTGGTTGAAGATCGAGAACTCATTCGCAGCGGTTTAAAAGCGTTGTTGGAGACTCAGCCCGATTTACAAATCGTCGGGGAAGCAAACAACGGACAGCGAGCGATCGAACAACTCGAAGTATTGCATACCCAATTTTTACCGCCCGATGTCGTGCTGATGGATATCCAGATGCCGATTATGGATGGGGTGGAGGCAACTCAACACATCTGTCAGAAATATCCCGATACAAAAATTCTCATTTTGACGACATTTAACGACACGCAATATATTGCCGAAGCGATTCGCTATGGAGCCAAAGGATATGTCCTTAAGGACACGCCTGCTGCAGAATTAATTGAAGCAATTCACTGCATTTATAAAGGTTACACTCAATTTGGTCCTGGCATTTTGGAAAAGATGGTCGCCCAAGTGAGTATACCCAAACGAGACAACCTCGAACTGCCACCAGGCATGACCGAACTGACATCTAGAGAACGAGAAGTGCTGCTGTTAATTGCTAAAGGGTCTAGCAATCGCGAAATTGCTCAAACGTTATTTTTATCTGAAGGAACGGTCAGAAATCATATCACTCATATTCTGGCGCGATTAAATTTACGCGATCGCACTCAAGCAGCACTCGTTGCTAATTCCTTTCTTGCTTGGCTGGAAAACTCGCGATCGTGACATTTGTCATGGGTCAGACATGACAATTTTCAGATCCAGAACCTCTCTCCTTGGCAATAACCTAGAACTATACAAACCGAGGGAAACCTCACAGACACACTCTAGAACTAAACCAAAGGAGAAATGAGATGAGTAACGTTTTTGGAACACCGGGAAATGATGTCCTGACGGGCGGACAAGAAGCAGATTACATCTGGGCACGATCGGGAAATGATACCGTTTATGGCGGAGCAGGCGATGTTCTCAATGGTGAAGATGGTGACGATGTTTTTATCGCAACAGAGTCGTATAAAATTGACGGATTGAGCGGTACTGATACCTTAATCTCCAACTACAGCCAATCTAATTATGGATCTGGAATTCACCTCAATGCAACTGGGAATTTTCCGGGAATTCAAGCGATCGAACCTCGCACCTATCTTCTTGGCTTCGACAGTGATATTGAGGCGTTAAATGTTACCGGAACTCAATACAATGACATTCTGGATGGCGGGATGAAGAATGTTACCCTGGAAGGTGGCGCCGGAAATGATGCTCTCTTTGGACTAAAAGGTGTTTTTTCAGGAGGTTCTGGTACTGATACACTCACGGCGGACTACAATCAATCATCTTCAATTACTTACGGGGTTCATTTAGGATTGAAGGGAGAAAACACCGTCCGGCGGCGGGATGATGGCAGTGTTATTCTCACTCATAATGGCATTGAAACGCTCAATTTTACGGGAACGGATTTATTAGATTACCTGAGCGGTCAAAATGGTGATGATGTCCTCGATGGTCGTGGTGGCAATGACGTTCTCGAAGGGGGTGCTGGCAACGATCGACTATTAGATGTTAGTGGTTCCGATACTTTGAGCGGCGGAGAAGGAGACGACTATCTGTATACAGTTGCTGATATTAAAGGTGCCACCAAACAACTGTATGGCGGTCGGGGTGCAGATACCTTCATCGTAGATCTCAAAAATGAGATTAATCTGGGCTTTGAGTTTGATACTGCCAAACTGGGTAATTTTGTCAATGCGATTACTTTGCCTGAAAATAACGGTCCCGATTGGAAGCGAGTGGGTATCGACGTGGCTTTTGCTGCTGTAGGTGCAGGTGTGGGTGCAGTTCCGGTCGTGGGGTCGCTCTTCAACTTTTGGACTTCCTTAGCTCAAACGGGTGTCGATACTTATTTAGACCAAAAGGAATTGCAAGCTCAGATCGACCAACAGATTACCAAGACGAACCAAGCTGTCAAACACTACGGTACTGCCGATTGGGGCAAAGTTTCTCCGTCAGGAACGCGAGATGTCATCTACATTAATGATTTTCAGATTGGTCTAGATAACATCGTGTTACCCCAATTACCTGCTGCCAATTATTTTTATCAGGTCGATCTCGTTGAGGGACAAGGCGGTGGAGTCTTTTTGTCCGTTCGCAATCCGGGACTCGAACAATTCAAGAATGTTGCTTTTATTGCCAATACCTATACGAATGTTAGCATCACCGATCTCCAATTTAAAGGGCTCGTCGCAGACTTAATTCAAGGTTCGACGATCGGGACGTTTACAAAGACTCCGATCGTTGGAGACAACAATACTTCTGTCACAGAGATTATCGGTGCGGGACGATCGACATTTGCTAACGATAATATTCAGGCAAATGGAGGGGATGACGAAGTTTTTGGCTACTATGGCGATGATGTGATTCAAGGTGGGGATGGAAATGACACGATCTTTGGAGGTTCCAACCAAAACTCGTATTACATCGAAAAGTTAGAGCCAAACTATGAAAATGATGGAAATGATATTATCAATGGTGGTGCTGGAAACGATGCCATCAAGGGTGAATCGGGAAATGATTTTATCAATGGTGATTCTGGTAATGATATTCTCAATGGTGGGCTGGGAAATAATACCTTACTTGGCGGTACAGGGAACGATATTCTCACTAATACAAATGGTGTTGTGAATGGGGGTGCTGATACCGATACTTTAGTGGCAGATTACAGCCAGATGAATAATGGTGCTGGCGTGGATGTAGCATACAACAATGCAGAGGCGATCTACACCCGGATTAACGGCGATCCGACACTCAATTACAGCAATATCGAACAGTTTAACGTGACGGGTACTCAATATGCCGATGTGCTGCGGGGTGGTGCTAGCAGCGATACTCTCACAGGTGGTGCGGCCAATGACTTAATAACGGGAGGTGCGGGCGACGATCTTCTAATCGATACAGATGCGAACGTCGATGGTGGTGCTGGCAATGACACTTTAGTTGCAAACTACAGCCAGTTGAATAATGGCGCTGGCGTACACGTGGGATACAACAGTCAAAATGCCATCTTCAGCCGCTTAAATGGCAGTATTGTCCTCAATTACAGCAATATCGAACAGTTTAACGTGACGGGTACTCAATATGCTGATGTGTTGCTGGGGGGTACTGGCGGTGATACCCTCACTGGCGGTGCTGGCAATGACCAACTAACCGGAGGTGCGGGTGCTGACAATTTCCGTTTCAACTCTCCCAACGAAGGCGTTGACCAGATTGCAGACTTTTTAGTTGTAGATGATACGATTCAGGTTTCGGCGACTGGGTTTGGAGGTGGATTGACGGCGGGAAGCGCGATCGCAGCTAGCCAATTCGCCATCGGTGCTTCTGCTCAAAATACGAGCGATCGCTTTATCTATAACTCACAAACCGGGGCGCTGTTCTTTGATATTGATGGTTTGGGCGGAGCCACTCAAACCCAAATCGCTACTTTATCAACGGGTCTGGCTATGACTAATAACGACATTTTCGCTCTTGCTTAATTAGGACTTCCGCAAGCACACTATAGCGATGATCGCCCCGTGACAAATGTCATGGGGCGATCGTGACATTTGTGCGATGCGATCGAACCAGCTCGAACGATATCTTCAATATATCAACAGCAACAAGCAATTATTTACATTCTACATCTACACTTTCAAACGGAAAATTCGACCAATAACAATTAATCAAAACACTTAGGAGGAATCCCTATTATGGCTACTGGAACCAATGGTAACGATGCTCTTTATTCCGATCGTCCTTCGACCAATTCTTGGTTGCGTCTTCCCCGGTTGTCATACGATCGCTATCTCTATGGACTGGGCGGTAATGACAGCCTGTATGGTGCAAGCCTCAACGACATTCTATCGGGAGGTGAGGGTGACGACGTTTTGTTTGGAGAAGGCGGAAACGACACCTTAAACGGTGGCAGCGGCAACGACACGATGTTTGGTGGTGTAGGTGATGACCTTTACTCCGTCGATAGCACTGGAGATTTGGTCATCGAAGCTTTGAATGGCGGCATCGATACAGTGGAAAGTTCGATCGAATCCTACCGGTTGGGAGATAACATCGAAAACCTGATTCTCAAAGGAAATACGGCGCTTTGGGGTACGGGCAACAGCCTCGACAACCAGATGGTAGGCAATGGGGAAAATAATGCTTTTGTCGGGATGGAGGGAAATGACAGCCTCTGGGGAAATGCAGGCGACGACCAACTCGTGGGTAGAAGCGGTGATGACTTGATGGTGGGTGGCATTGGTAATGACACTTATTGGGTAGAAGATCGGGGCGATCGAGTGGTCGAAGATGCCGACAGTGGCACGGATTCGGTGATTGCCACTGTCAATTACGCCTTGAGTGCTAACGTCGAAAATTTGTACCTCTCTCCCGGTAGTAGTACCATCAGTGGATCGGGGAATGCGCTCAATAACTTCATCGGACTTGCGAACACGGGTTCTGACAGGTTCGGTGTCAGCGACCAAAAGCTGGGTTTATTCGGTTGGGATGGCGATGACACCCTCGAAGGCGGTTCGGGAAATGACCTGTTGCATGGCGGTACGGGCAACGATTTGATGCGGGGGGGCGCAGGTGATGACACTTATACCGCAGACAGTTTCGGCGATATCGTTATCGAACAGCCCGATAATGGGATTGATACGGTGTTAACGATCACGAGCTATACCCTGCCCGATAACGTCGAAAATCTGACTGTTTCTAGCCTGGTTGACGAGGCGATCGATGGTACCGGCAATGCCCTGAATAATGTCATCACTGGCAACGATGGCGATAACAAACTCGATGGTGTTGATGGAAATGACACAATTTATAGTGAATGGGGTAACGATATTGTTTCGGGTGGCAACGGCAATGATGTTTTGTTCGGCACGGCCACGATGTCCGAGTTGCAATCGGGGAAGGATGCCGATACTCTGACGGGAGGCGCAGGGGACGATCGCTTTGTCTATACCAGCTTCAACTTTGCTGACAATATCTCGAAAAATACAGGGGATATCATTACCGATTTTGCTAATGGGAATGATGTGTTGGATTTACGCGATCTGCTGACTGATGTGTACGCCAACGTACAGTCTCTAATCGGCGACCCCATTGCCCAAGGCTTTCTGCGCTTGGTTGATGTGGGTGGCAATACACAAGTGCAAATCGACCCAGATGGAACTGAAACTACAAGTGGATTCACCACCTTAGTTACTGTTAAGGGGATTGCACCGGATGGGTTGAAGATCGGTCAAAATCTCCTGGTTCCGGCAACCACTACCATCATGCCAGCCCCAGCACCTGGCAGCGTAAATGCGATCGAGCTCGTACCGTCTTTGTTAGGCTGAGGCGCGCATTTATCAGTCATTAGTCATTAGTCATCAGTCATTAGTCATTAGCCATCACTGGGTTGATGACTAATGTCATGGGGCGAGCGTGACATTTATCTGATACAGCGGGCAGTTGGCATTAGTTATTAGTCCGTAGTTATTAGTCATTAGTGTCGGTAATCTGGGTAACTAAAATTACGATCGCGCATAGTTAAAAGAGTTTAAAAATAACCTGAGTTTGGGATAGTGGGGTAGAGATTTCGGATCGCTTTGTCGGATCTGTAAATTTACGTAACAGTCTAGTGCGATACATAAAAAATTAGCTATTTTTGAAAAATAGACACAAAGTATGTCAGGGCGATCGCGGATTATTAAGTCAGGGTGACGAGCTTGTCTGGGCTGAGTGTACGGATATTTGACTGCTTGGCTCGGATTGTGAATAAAAAGTAATAGATTACGAAAAACTCAAAAAGCAGGCTTCTCGAACAGAAACTCCAGATTTCTTAAAGAAGTTGAGTTCTGTATTGTTTAAACCAAAGTAAAAGTATATAGCAAAAATTATGGCTACTTTCACTGTCACCAACACCAACGACAACGAAAACGATTCCGGTTCTCTGCGATATGCCATCAAACAGGCTAATGCCCAAGTCGGCGCAGACACAATTATCTTCGACCCCCTATTCTTCGCTATACCCAGAGCGATCGCCCTTTCAACACAACTCATCGTCAACGACAGCCTCACCATCAAAGGCCCTGGGGTCAATAACCTGACTATCAGCGGCGATGCCAACAACAGCGGTAGCAACGACAATGGCGATGTCCGCCTCTTTTTCATCAACCAAGGCACGGTTAATTTCCACAACCTCACCCTGGCCAATGGTCGGGGAAAGGGCGGCGACGGCGGTGGAGGCGGTGGGGGTATGGGTGGTGCGCTGTTTATTAATGGCGGTGCCATTACCGTCAATAATGTCACTTTCTCGAATAACCAGGCAGTTGGTGGAGATGGTAACAGCAGTAGCGGCTTTGGTGGTGGTGGCTTTGGTGGCAGCGGTAGCAACAGCTTTCATGCTGGTGGTGGTGGTGGCGGCTTTGGTGGCAATGGTGGTAACAGCGAAGTTGCTTTAGTTCTTACTGGCACGGGCGGTGGTGGCTTCAGTGGCAGCGGCCGTTATTTGAACGGCGGTAGCGGCACTGGCACGATATTTGGTGGCAACCCGGCCGGCAATGGCGGGGGTAATAATCCTCTGATTACCCCTGGTGTGGGCGGTGGTGTGGGCGGTGGTGGTGGCGGTGGCACCATCAATGGCAATGGCGGCAATGGAGGCATTGGAGGTGGCGGCGGCGGTGGTGGTGGCAGCGGGATTACCGTCAATTTAGGTGGTTTTGGTGGCAATGGTGGCGACTTTGGTGGTGGTGGCGGTGGGGGTTTTAGTTTTGGTGGAGGCATTGCTGGAAGTGGCGGCTTTGGAGGAGGCGGGGGCAATGGCGGCAAAGGCACCGGCAACACCGGTCCCTTCAATTTTGGGGGCAGCGGCGGGAGTGGTGGCTTTGGTGGTGGAGGTGGCGGGGGTGGTGCCAGCAACTATGGAGTTGGTGGCATTCCGGGTAGTGGGGGAATCTTCGGCGGAAATGGCGGCGGGGGTGGCAAGGACAACACCTACGATTATTCTGGCGGTAGTGGTGGCGGTGGTGGATTGGGGGGTGCCGTTTTTATTCGCAGCGGTTCCCTCACCCTTGTCAACAGCAAATTTCTCAATAACACGGCCACAGGTGGGCTGGGCGGTATCGTCAATTCTAGTTCTAATGCTAAGTCAGGCACCAACGGACAGGGAAAGGGCGGTGCAATTTTTGCCGTTACTCCCAACCTCGCCAGTGCGGCAGAGGTGGCTGCTGCTCCAACAGTGACAGCGATGAACTCTTTGCCTACCTTCAGCGGCAGCAGCGCTGCGAATGCTGGGGGGACTGCTACGGATGGAAACGATGTTTTTGGTAACATCAACGTGAAAATTCCGATCGCCAATCAGCCTCCTGTAGCGGAAAACGACAGCGCGAAAACTTCTGCTAACACTCCAGTCAAGATCGATGTTCTCTCCAACGACATCGACCCCGATGGCAACCCTTTGACTATAACTCTAGTCGCGAATCCCACCAAGGGAACGGCATTTGCCAACAACAACGGCACGCCGGACAATCCCAACGATGATTTCATTAGCTACACTCCCGGTGCGAACTTCAACGGCGACAGCTTCACCTATCGCGTCAGCGACGGCACCGCAAACAGCAATATTGCTACTGTCAACATCCTGCCAGATAGTGGCGTGACTTTTTTGGTGACAAATACCAATGACAGCGGCCCTGGTTCGTTGCGACAGGCAATGCTCAATGCCAATGCTCATCTTGGTTCGGATATGATCGCATTCCAAATTACCAATTTCATCCAGATTCCATTACCATTCCAGAAGCCGATCCAGATCCCGATCGGGTTTAACCTTCCTCAAACGATCAACCTCGCATCGGCTTTGCCGGCAATTACAGATACCGTCACCATTGACGGCTGGAGTCAAGGCGGCCCCGGTTTCCAGGGCGCGCCGCGAATTGAACTCAACGGCGCGGCATCGAATTCACCTGTTGGACTTGACATTCAGGCAAGCAATTCTGTTATTCGAGGGCTGGCAATTAACAGCTTTTCATCTGATGAATCATTAAACCGAGCTGCTGGCATTAAGCTGTCTAACGGTGCAGTCAAAAACTGGATTTATGGCAACTACATCGGCACCGATTTAAGTGGCAATCTCGATCGCGGTAACAGTGGAGATGGTATCTTAATCGATCGCACCGCCGGAACCGAAAATCGCATCGGCACCAACGGCGACGGATTTAATGATGCTGCCGAACGCAATGTAATTTCGAGCAACCGAGGTAACGGCATTGCGATTAACAGTAACTTAAACGCGATCGATAAATTCACGACAATAGCAGGCAACTTTATCGGTACAAATGCTGCGGGTGTTGCCGCCCTAGGTAATAGTTTGACTGGCATTTATTTGAATGCGGGATCGAACACAATTGGAGGCACGAATCCTAGCCATCGCAACACGATATCTGGCAATATTCTCAATGGCATCAAGCTCGCTGGCAGCAATGCTGTTAACAACCAAATTCAAGGCAATTACATCGGCATCCAAGCAGATGGAGTCACGGCTGCGGGCAATCAAGGCAGCGGTATCTCGATCGAAGATGGTGCTGCCAACAATTCGATCGGCGGTATCGAACCGGGAACTGGAAATGCGATTGCTTACAACAATTTAGCTGGAATAGCTGTTAACTCTGGTACGGGTAATGGCATTTTAGGCAATAGTATTTTTAACAATAATGGTTTGGGCATTGACTTAGCAAATGATGGAGTAACTCCTAACGATCTAAACGATACTGACACGGGTGCTAACAACCTGCAAAACTTTCCCGTCATCACTTTTGCCCACTCCAATGGCAAGAGCACTGAGATCAAAGGCACTCTCAAGAGCACTCCCGATCGCACGTTTCGGCTGGAATTATTTGCTAACTCCAGTCTCGATTCGACAGGCTTTGGCGAAGGCAAAACCTTCCTAGGTTCTACGATTGTCACTACGGATGGTAGCGGTAAAAATAGTTTCAACTATACCTATGGCAGTTCCCTACCCGTCGGTCAATTTATTACAGCAACGGCGATTGATTCTGCTAATAATACCTCGGAATTTTCCCCAGGATTTGCGATCGCCAATCAGTCGCCCGTAGCAGCAAACGACAGTGCGATCGCCGATCGCAAAAATCCAGTCAATATTAACGTCCTGTCCAACGACAGCGACCCCGATGGCGACCCTCTGACGATCGGCATTGTTACCAATCCGGTGAATGGAAGGGCAGTCGTTAATAATAACAACACGCCGGACAATGCCAATGATGATTTTATTACTTATACTCCCCATCTCGGATTTAATGGTGGCACAGAGAGCTTCAGCTATCAAGTCATTGACGGTCAAGGGGCTACAGCAACAGCTAATGTCAACTTGACTTATGCGACACCCACTCCGACACCCACTCCGACACCCTCTCCCACTCCGTCATTGCCGCCCAATCCGACGACATTTCCCACTCCGTCATTGCCGCCCAATCCGACGACATTTCCCACTCCGTCATTCCCGCCCACTCCGACATTGCCCCCTTCTCCCTCACTCCCCCCTCTCTCGATCGCAAACCAGCAGCCGATCGCAGTTGGCGACACTGCGACTGTAAATGCTGGCAGCGCGATCAATATCGATGTTTTGGCTAACGACAGCGACCCCGATGGCGACCCCCTGAACCTCAGCATTTTCAGGGCTGCATACAACGGCACAGCAGAAGTCAGCCACAACGGTACGCCGGACAATCCCACAGACGATTTCATCACCTACACCCCCAAAGCCAACTTTAGCGGGCAGGATGTGTTTCTCTATCAAATCGCAGACGGTAAGGGAGGTACTGCTGTTACCAAAGTTGAAGTGACTGTCGATCCCAACCACTCGCCGATCGCGACTGGCGATGCTGCGACTGTAAATGCTGGTAGCGCGATCAATATAAACGTGCTCGCCAACGACAGCGACCCCGATGGCGACCCCCTGAACCTCAGCATTTTCAGGGCTGCATACAACGGTAAAGCCACAGTCAACAACAACGGTACGCCGGATAATCCCAACGATGATTTCATCAGCTACACTCCCAATGCTGACAACTTCAGCAACTCTGATATCTTTCTGTATCAAATCAACGACGGTAAGGGAGGTACTGCTGTTACCAAAGTGGAAGTGACTGTCGATCCCAATCACTTGCCGATCGCAGTGGGCGACACTGCAACTGTAAATGCTGGCAGCGCGATCGATATCGATGTTTTGGCTAACGACAGCGACCCCGACGCCGATCCGCTGAACCTCAGCATTGTCCAGACTTCAGACAACGGCAAAGCAGAAGTCAGCCACAACGGTACGCCGGACAACCCCAACGATGATTTCATCACCTACACCGCCAATGCCAACTTTAGCGGGCAGGATGTGTTTTTCTATCAAATCGCAGACGGTAATGGAGGTACTGCTGTTACCAAAGTAGAAGTGACTGTCGATCCCAACCACTCGCCGATCGCATCTGGGGACGCTGCCACTGTAAATGCTGGTAGCGCGATCGATATAAACGTCCTCGCCAATGACAGCGAACCGGATGGCGACCCCCTGAACCTCAGCATTTTCAGGGCCGCAAGCAACGGTAAAGCAGAAGTCAACAACAACGGTACGCCGGATAATCCCAACGATGATTTCATCACCTACACTCCCAATCCCAACTTCAGCGGGCAGGATCTATTTCTCTATCAAATCGACGACGGTAAGGGAGGTACGGCTGTTACCAAGGTTGAGGTGACAGTTAAAGCAGTCAACAAATTGCCGATCGCGATCGATGATAGCGCCACCAGCCACGGAGACACTGCTGTCAATATTCCAGTGTTAGCAAACGATAGCGATCCAGACGGCGACCCCCTGATTTTGACGGTTTTGACCAATGGAGTCGGCGGGAAAGCTGAGATTAACCATAACGGCACAACAGACAAGACTGATGACTTCATCACTTATCACCCCCACGGTGACTTCTGGGAGGCGGATAGCTTCACTTATCAGATCGATGACACTCACGGGGGTATAGCGAAAGCTACTGTGACGATCGAGTTTGCCAACAAATTGCCGATCGCGATCGATGATAGCGCCACCACCGATCAAATCACTCCTGCCAACATCAAGATACTGGCAAACGACAGCGATCCAGACGGCGACCCCCTAACTTTTACAGTTTTGACCAATGGGGCCGGCGGGAAGGCCGAAATCAACAATAACGGCACGGTAGACAAGACTGATGACTTCATCACTTACCAGCCCAACGGTCAGTTCACGGGCCCGGACAGCTTTACATATCAGCTTGACGACAGTCACGGGGGAACAGCGACAGCCACTGTTAAACTCATCGTTAATTCGGTCAACCATATGCCGATCGCGATCGCAGATAGTGCGATCGCAAATCAAGACTCGGCGATTGCGATCGATGTTTTGTCCAACGACAGCGATCCAGATGGCGATCCGCTGACTCTCAGTATTGCCACCAATCCGTCTCATGGTAAGGCTTTGGTGAAAAATGGCATACCGGGCGCTGCGATCGGTGATTTCATCCTTTATACCCCCAATTCTAACTTCCACGGCGCGGACTATTTAACATATCAAGTCAGCGACAGTCAAGGAGGTACGGCAACAGCTAAGGTCAACCTCACCGTCAATCCGGCTAATACAAACCCCCCGATTACCCCTTTGATTCTCAGCGGTACTCCCGATCCAGATACACTGATGGGCGCGGACGGCAACGACACTATCAAGGACGACGGTGCGGATGATTTCATTGATGGCCAGGGCGGCAATGACCTCATCAACGGTGGTTTAGGCAATCTCGATCGCATTTTCGGCGGTACTGGCGACGACACCATTACCGACCCCGACGGCGTAAATAATGTTCAAGGTGGTGTTGGCAATGACAGCATCAACATCACCTTTGCTGAAACCTGGGACAACAACACCAATCCCGACGATGCACCGAGTTCCGACGACAAAATTATCGGCGGCATCGGTAACGACAACATTACTATCACCATGAACGACTTTCGCTTCTCGATCGGCCTCAAGGGCGATGAAGCTGCGAGTTCAAATTTTGATGGTAATGATGTAATTAACTTGTTGGGAACCTACGCCAATTCAGTTGTTGATATGTCCGGTGGCAACGACACATTTAATGGTGGCCTAGGTGATGACAATGTTTCCGGTGGCGATGGCGATGATACGCTGATTGGTGGCGATGGCAACGACCAACTTGCAGGGAATGCAGGCAATGACTTTCTAACTGGTGGTGCTGGTCAAGATCAGTTTCTGTTTACATCAAACAGTGCTTTTAATGCTGCTGATTTTGGGAGCGATCGCATTACTGATTTTACCATCGGTACAGACAAAATTCTCTTATCTAAAACTGCATTCGGAGCAATTACTTATGCTCAGATTGCCTTTGTCGATAGCGATTTAGGAGTAGAAACCAGCAATGGATTAATTGTTTACAGTCGCGCCACGGGCAACTTATTCTTCAACCAGAATGGGGCACAAGTTGGTTTAGGAACGGGTGCGCTATTTGCCACGCTTGACGGTACGCCGTCCCTGACAGTCAGCGACTTCCAGATTGTTGATTAATATCATGTCCGGTTACACCGGAATGATGTTGACTGTTGACTGTTGACTGTTGACGCCGTGAACAGTCAACAGTCAACAGTCAACAGTCCACTCAAATTTACTATTCCGATGCGAACTGATTTGATATAATATCATGTCTTGGCGATCGTATACAATCAGGGAGTAGTGACGCGCTCAAAAAAGGGATGCGAACAAGAGGCTAATTCTAGATTAACTTGACGGCCCATAATTTGCGATCGCGCCAATTTTCCGGCTTATTCTACAGTCTGAGAAACAGGCCGACAGCCAGACAATATTGAGTGCAAATTGACGACATTTCCGATTACCGCGATCGCAGGTGCTGCAAATCCGACCGCCTCAACTTGCTCTACAATTGTACCCAAAGTTCCGATCAATTCTTCTTGTTCCGGTCGCGTTCCCCAGCGCACTAATGCTACGGGCGTTTCTGCACTCAATTGGGCTGCTGTTAACTGGCCGATAATGTAAGGCAAATTGTGGATTCCCATGTATACTACAATGGTTTCCGAGCCGCGGGCGATCGCCTGCCAATTTACTTCCGGTCGATATTTTCCCGCTGATTCGTGACCTGTGACAAAGGTGACAGAGGAACTGTACGATCGATGTGTTAAAGGAATTCCCGCATAAGCAGGGGCCGCAATCCCAGAAGTTACGCCGGGGACTACTTCTACTGACACTCCAGCTTTTACCAACTCTTCCATTTCTTCGCCCCCGCGGCCGAAGATAAACGGATCGCCGCCTTTGAGACGAACTACTATCGCATTATCTCCAGCTTTTTCTATCATTAGTTGAGTGGTTTCGTCCTGCATTAACGAGTGACGCCCTTTGCGTTTTCCGGCATCAATTCGTTCTGCTTGGGGGTTGATTGCTGCCAAAATTTGAGGGCTGACTAAAGCGTCGTAAATCACCACATCCGCGCACTCTAACAAAGCTTTTCCCTTCAAGGTCATCAAACCCGGATCTCCGGGCCCCGCACCTACTAAATACACTTTTCCTAAAGACATTTTTCTTTCTTCCTTTACCTCTTCTGTGCCTCTGCGGTTCATTTTTGAATTAAATTCCCAATTAAGTCTGCTAATTGTACACTTGCGCCTAGAGGATTTGCGAGATGAAGTTCCGCCGCAGGAAATTGCTGCTTTAGCTGTGCGACATTTTTGGCGATCGCATCTGTAATTCCTCCATTAAATAAGAAGTATGGCAGAATTCCTATTTGCTGCTGTCCACCACGAACCAAACTGTCAATTTGCTCTTCCAAACTCGGATTTACCGACCAATAAGCTGTCAGCGCACCGAGTTTGCTGGCGATTTCCTCAACTGTCGAGTTACCTCCGGGGCGACGGCTGCCGTGAGATAATAAAATCCATTTTGGCAATAGCAGATTGGGGAGAAAAGTCACCTCTTCCATCTGACTTTTTACCAATTTTGTTAAGCCTGCTTCCTGGGAACCTAAATGCGGGCGCAATTCAATTTTTAGCTTGTCACCAAAAGTTTGTTGGGCAATTTCGACCTCTGCCGGTATGTCTTCGGCGACGTGAACTCCCGGCAATAAAAATACAGGCAGGATTTGCAATTCTGTCAGTCCCAGCGAGAGGGTAAGTTTGCCAAAACTGCAAATTTGTTCGTGCAGCGGTGCGGGCCCGAGTTCTAAGGTGGCAGTTGCTACGGCGGGGAACGAGTCAGCCAAATTTTGAGACAGCAGTTGACCTAGGTTTTCCAAAGCTACTTGAGGTCTGGGGTCGCGGCTGCCGTGAGAGACTAATAAATAGGTCGAGCGCAATTTCAATATGGATTTGATGTTAATGTTCGATCTGGATCTGGACTTGCGCGCACCAACTCAAGAAACCGGCTTTTTCAACGGCTGCAAGAGGCTGCTGCGAAGTATTTTCGTAAAAAAAACCCGGTTTCTGCTTGAGTCCGGGAGATTTTCAATAACTATAACATTTTTTAGCTGATCGGTCTTCATAGTAAAAAGTAGGTTGGGTAACGCGAAACTCTACCCAACCTACTCGGCTACGGTGCTGTGAGGGTGATTGCGGAATATTCCGATTAACCTCTTGGGCCTGGTTCGGCGATGTATTTGAAAGTAGGTTCCGAGTTCCAAGGGCCGCGTTCATCCTTGCCATTTGTTGACAAGTTAAAGTAGAGATCTACGGTGTTATCTGGCGGAATGTTGCCGAACATCGGATCGGTGAGTTTACCCAGCGATTCCAGAGCTTTCATGAACATTTGAGTGTGAGAAATTTCGCGAGTCAGCAGAAACTGCAACGTCTTTTTCGTTCCCATATCCGGTGCTAGTTTAATCAATTCTTCGTAGGTTTGGCGGGCTCCTGCTTCCGCACCGATATCAGCGCGCAAATCGCGCACCACATCCCCGCCTTCGTTGATATAAGCTGCTGTCCAAGCTTGACCTTGGCTGTCCAACAAGTGTGGGCCTACACCGCGCACCGCAAACAAAGTGCTTTTGTAAGCTTCTGTTTGGTCAACGTTTTTGGTGTGCATTTCTATCAGTTGGCCCACCATTTCTAAGTGGCTGAATTCTTCGATCGCAATATCTTGAAGCATATCCTTAATCCCTGCATTTTCACAGTGGAATGACTGCACCCAGTATTGCAAAGCTGCTGTCAGTTCTCCGGTTGCTCCGCCAAACTGTTCTAGCAGCAATTGGGCAAAACGGGGGTTGGCTTCGTCTACTGTCACAGCAGCCATTAATTCTTTTTTATGAAAAAACATGGATCGGTACCTCTTTTTAGTTCTCTTGTTAAAGTCTCAAGGATTGCAGACTTTATCTGTGTTCGCCTTAATCCATTGTGCGACAAACGATCGCACCGAGCCTCGGTCGATGGATACATCTAGCTCGACAAATTTCTCTGCTTTCAGGTAGAGTTTAAATATGAAATTTTACTTAGTTAGCGGTAGACCAAATTACAATTTAGGAGCAGGATTATTGTCGCACTCGGTTAATTTTGCTGACAGGGCATCGAGGTGTCGCAGCCACTGAATGCCGCCAACCCAACTGCGAGAGGGGAGGTGTCCGATTGGTGCTTGGTGAGTAAATTTGATCTGCCCTAAACTATTACCAGAATTGTAGGTTTGCCAGTTGACCCGATCGCAAAATCTGATATAGTCTCCCTTAACGCTTTCGTAAATTTGTTTTTGGACGCTGAAGCCAAACCGACCTTGACTGTAGTGCAACCAAAGGCGATCGACTGTTTGCAAATCTTCGCACGGGATCTGGTAAATTTGGCTAATTTCTAGCTGAGTTCCCGGTTCCTGGGAAAGAGATTGACACATCAAGCCCCAAGTTTCGCGATCGGCTTCTTTCCACTTTTTGTTAGACAAAAAATCTCGCAGTTTGGTATAATCAACTCCCCGTGCAGAAATTATGGTGGGTTCGATATTTGAAGTAACAGATAAGGAAAAATTTTCTGCTGAATTGGGGACGGCCTTGGTCGGTAAAATTGGAGAATCCGGAGTTGGTAGCGCGCTGATAGTGATTGAGTTGTCGCTATTATTAAGAGCAGGAGCGATGATCGGCTTTTTGGGCAAAAGCAAATTTTGATGGCGAATATCTAAAGCTGCTTTGATATCCTCCAAAACTTCCGTAGCAAAACTGTACCGCTGAGTGAGACGAGTTTGCAGCAATTTATCTAAAATTTCACCTAACTCGTCGCTAATACTCGTGGCTTTGGGAAGAAACTCGCGCCACCACCAGCGCTCGTTGTTGCAGTCGTACATATCCAAGGGAGGAACTTGCGTCATCAGGCGAATGCAAGTAACACCTAAACTGTAAAGGTCGCTAGCAGGAAATACTTTGCCGCGCATTTGTTCGGGAGCTACATAATCTTGACTGCCGATGAGCGTTGCTGGACGGAGTAGGGCTGAATCAGTCAGCAGTTTGGCAATGCCGAAATCGATCAAGACGAGTTTGTTGTCTGACTGTCGGCGGATAATATTTTCCGGTTTGATGTCGCGGTGAACGACGCGCTTCTCGTGGATAAATTGCAGCACGGGCAATAAGTCTTGCAGCACTTGCCAAATTTGATTTTCATCGTAGACACTTTTGTCTAATTCTTGTTTAAGAGTCGATCCCTCTATAAACTCTTGAACTAAATAAATATGACCTTCTTGTTCAAAGCAGGCTAATAATGTGGGGATTTGCGGGTGTTTTCCGAGTTGGTCTAAACGGACGCCTTCTTGCCGAAATAATTCAACGGCTTTGTTGAAAATTTCGGGGTCGCGGTCGTAAAAATAAAATTGCTTGACTGCACAGCGGGGTACAGATGGGATGTCTTCATCAATTGCTAGGAAAGTTTTACCAAATCCGCCTCTACCTAAAAGTTCAATCGGACGATATCGCTGTCTCAACAACAGGTTAAAGCCGCAGTTTAAGCAAAATTTGGCGGTGTTGGAGTTTTGAGGATTTTTACATTCTGGGTTGATACAGTAGCTCATATGGATTTTAGATTTTAGATTTTGGATTTTAGATTGCGGAGAAGACTTTTTTTTAAACGAACCGCGAAGATGCGAAGCGGCGCGAAGGAATAGGGAAGAGAAAAGAGGGATGGTTGATAACTCATGTGGTGTGGGATAAGCTGTCCCACTTCTTGCGTTGTATTTTTCGGGCGGGCGGGACACCCTACAAGCATTTCATCTGAGATGTTGCACCATTCTCAATAAGGTTTTTAGGAGCAGGATGCCCAACCCCTACTCCGCACAAGAAATTTATTCTTTGTGGAACAGGCCGGAAAGCCTGTTCTTAAAAATGGTGCCAGAGGTGAGTTTTATCAAACTGGAGTGTAAAAGTTAGATGCACCTGGGCTGATAAGGCTATTTTAATGCGCTGGGCCGAATCGGGACGCTGCCAAAGCTACCGAACCCATGCCGCATGAGTGCTGGGGGCGAGATAATTGCCGATCGCGCAGAGCTAAAATTGTGCTATAGTCTTACTGTGCTTGGAACTTGAGGCACAATCGATCTGTCCGGTTCAGGGACGCTCAGAAATATTTCAAAATATTTTTGCCCTACCCCTAGACTTGTGCTGAGATCTGATGCTATAGTTAAAACTGATACGGCGAGCGTAGCCAAGTGGTTAAGGCAGTGGTTTGTGGTACCACCATTCGTGGGTTCAAGTCCCATCGTTCGCCCTTTTGATTCTAAAGACTTTAATTCGATAGCCCGTCGCCTGTACGGTAATTTGCGATGGTCGTAGGGTGTGCATTGCACACCTTAATCTTTTTTGGGATGTAGCGGTTCTGTCGGCACAAGTTCCGATGTGCTAATCTTAAATCCAATCTAAAATCTAACATCAAAATATGCCATCTTTAGTAACAGAAGATTGGGGATATAAATTTAGTGGCGATCGCACAATTAATAAGTTTATTCGGGATATAGAAGGAGAAGCGACTTTAGGGAAATATTGCGATTGGGAATGCAGGGAGCGTGCGGAAATTCTGATGTCGGAGATAGCTGGGAAATCGCACAATCTTTTCTACGTGCGCCGCCAAAAGGTAAATGAGAGATTTTCTGAAGAAGAAATCTGGGAATTGCTGCTTGCTACGGATGGAGATGATTTTGAATTACCTCAATTGTTGCAAAAAGCCGATCGCACTTTGCGGTTGTTAGCAACTGTACGCTGTGAAGACGGAATCGGCGGTTTAAAACTGCTGGATGCTGGTTTGGTGGCGGTTCCCAGAGGGAGGAAAGATGGGTATGCTTTGCCGGTTCAGTTGCGACTTTTGGCTAACAGTAGATCGCCAATTCCTGTAAAGTCGATCGCCCGCGTCCAACAAATGCCATTTTGGGACGACAGACACATACCAACTACGGAACAACTAAAAGTTTGGCATACTTTTTTAAATGTGGAAAAACGCATCGCGGAAGCGCGTCAATTTTGCGTGCCTTTTCGCGGTCATAATTACGGTTCCGGCTTTAAAATCATCACTTTTGAAATTGATCGTAATTCCGCAACTCTTGATGGCTATGAGGAAAATTCCTTAGAATTGGGCGACTTTCGCGAAAGGCTGAAAAAAGCCCGAAATGAAGAAATTATCCTGTTTGATTCGCCGCCCGGAAGCAGAAGCAGCCGAGATGGAGAGACATTGGGTAGCATCGCTGAAGTTGACTTTGAACATAGTAAATTACGGATTAAGTTAGATGTTGATTTAGGCGATCGGATGGCGGGCGGCAGATATCAAATGCCCAAACAAGGATTCTTGTATTTTGAGGCTGCGGGCGATATCAGTCAGATTGAACGGAAGAAAAAAGCTTTAAAAATGCTGACAGATGGCCGCGCTCAAAACCCATATTTGAGTGAGTTTTTATTCGACTCTTCTCAGGCGAGAATACCCGAAAAACTGATTAAATTGGATCGGGAAAACTTATTAAATCGGAATGCTAATGAGGATCAACTTGCCGCCGTAGAAACGGTGCTTTCGGCGCGGGATTTAATTTTGATTCAAGGCCCGCCGGGAACGGGTAAAACGACTGTGATTGCGGAGATTTGCTATCAAATTGCGCGTCAGGGCGGGAAAACGCTCATTGCTTCCCAAGCAAATTTGGCTGTAGACAATGCTTTGAGTCGGTTAGTTCACAACCCGGCGATTCGGGCTTTGCGGAAGGGAAAAGCTCATAAGGTGCAGGAAGAAGGGCAGCCGTTTTTAGAGGAAAATGCGATCGGCACTTGGCTGCAAAATACGGCGACTGACTGCGAAGAAAAGCTCTCGCAGCGCCTGACTAATGTCAAATCTTTGCGGCAGTTGCTGTCAGAATCAGAGCGATTTACCGCCTACTGTGCCGCAGAGAGAGATTTTTTGAATGGACTAAAACACCTGCACGACAGTAAAGGAAATCTTGAGGAAAAGTACAGCCAGCAAGCAGCAGAGTATGAACGGGTTTTAACTGAGAAAAGCGAGATTGAACCTCTAGTTAGTGGGTTAGAAAATCTGCTGGATGCGCCTAATGTCAACTGGGAATCTCCAGAAGTTGCCGAGTTTATGCCCAGACTAAAACCTTATTCAGAAGGCAATGTTTTAGTAGAAAACTTTATGGCAAATGTTCGGATTGCTGCTAGCAATGCTATTCAAATAGGCTTCGATCGCCCTGCTTGCGGGGCGTTTGGGATTGCGGTTTGGCTGCAGGAAACTGTAGCAGCGCAAATATCGGAATTTAAGATGGCTTTCGATGATCGCGCTGATGATGTTTGTCACGCTATGTCGGCGGTTGCGGAGTCGTTGCGGGTGTCGCGGCAGATGTCTGAGGCTGTGAATCAACTCGAATTGGGCGATCGGCAAAATCAGACACACCGCCACAATCTCGAACAGAAAATCAAGAATTTGGAACTGCGAAAAGCCGAAATTGCAGCCGTTGTCGTCGCCGTTGCACAGTGGATCGAGACGGCGGATACGGGGCTCTATGAAGTCGTGAAATCTTGCTGGGAAACGGGCGCAATGCTTACGGATGATATGGTAGGATTGCCGGCAGGATTGCTGAAAATTGCCCGATCGCTCAAATTGCCGATCGTGCCGCCCAAATGCAAGATCAATTTGCCCGATTTGGATCGGTTGCAAAAGGCGATATCCCACGAAGAAAGCGCAGGTTTTAAGGACATACAAGGGCAACAGTTCCGGTTTAGCGAGTTTTTGCACCTAAATTTGAGTCAAACGCCGATCGTGCTCTCTGCGGGCGATCGTACACAGTGGCAACAACTAGCCAAAGACTTCGCCAGCTACTCCCAAGTCAGCCAAAGTCAGCGCAAATTTATCATCGAAAAAGCTCGCACTTTCTTAGGTAGCATTCAACAATTTTATAGTGAATCCTTGCAGCCAAATCATATCCAGGCTACCTTCGATCGCCTAGTCAAAGAATTGCTGCACAGTATCCTCGCCAATGCCCGTCAGTGCGTGGTTCCCCTGAAAACCGAAACCGAACAGCAGCTTATAAAACAGCAACAATTATTAGATAAAATCGGTCAAACCTTAAGCCAGCAGCAAATATCCGCCGCTAAACTTCAGGTAGAAACAGCGCAGCAAGAGGCAAACTTAAAAATTAGCGAAGTTACTAATTTGTTGCAAGCAATTGTCCAACAGCCAAACCTCCCTGAAAACTTGCGGATTTTATCAGAACAATATCTCGCCCAAAAATCCAATATTTGGGAGCAACCGCAGCAGTTTGTCAAGCAAGTTGAGGCTTGGAAAGCAAGCCTGATTCAGCTTGAAAAATCCATTGCTGACTTAGATCCTTTTGGGGTTTTGGAGGCTATCAAAAACAGTCTTGATGAGCATTTATCCCCGCTGCAAATTGTGGCTGCAACTTCGCAGCAGCAACTCGCCGAACTTCAAGCAGAATTGAGCGAAATTAATGCTCAACTGCAACAGCAACAACCGACAGCAGCATTAATAGTTGAGAGAAACTGGTGGGAGTCAGCATGGCAAACTATCCCCACTCAATACCAGCCAGAAGTTCCGAATACAGGATTATTCAGCGGAGCTTTTTTAAACAAAATTAAGCGTCTCTTCAAAACTTGGCAACGGAAATTAGACCAAGAAGAAACCGCACTAAATCGCTCTCAAACGTTTGTGACAGATTGGATTCAAAAACTCCGCAATCCATCAGAAAAAGACCGCAACGATTTAAAGCAAATTTATATTGACAATGCCAACGTGATCGGCATTACTTGTGTGCAAGCTGCCAGTTTCGATTTTACTAAAAACTTTCCCAGCTTTGATGCAGTCATCATTGACGAAGTTAGCAAATGCACTCCGCCCGAGTTATTAATTCCCGCTTTGAAAGGCAGAAAGTTAGTATTAGTGGGCGATCACCGACAATTGCCGCCGATGTTTAATCAAAGTACGATCGACGATATTGCCGAAGACATTGGCTGTACCGGAGACGAACTTAGCTTCATAAAAGAATCGCTGTTCAAAGTATTGTTTGAAACTGCCAGCGACAGCATCAAAAAGATGCTGACAACTCAATACCGAATGCACCCACAAATCATGGGTGCAATCAATCAGTTTTACCAGCAAAAACTCAACTGTGGCATTCAGGAAGCAGACACCAAACGCGCCCACAACCTCGCAGGTAGAATCATTCAAGAAAATAATCACATTCTCTGGGTGAAAACGCCCATCGGACAAGGATTTGAAGAGGAAAAACAGGGTACTTCGCGGTTGAATGTCAAGGAGATTGATGCGATCGAGCGTTTGTGCGAACAAATGGAGACAGCTTGGCGGCCCAAAGTTGCCGACGGTGAACCACCGAAAGAAATCGGAATTATCACTTTTTATGCTGCTCAATTAAATGCAATTAAAGACAGAATCGAAGGCGAAAGATTCCCTGCTTTGAGCATCCGCACTGGTACGGTTGACATATTTCAAGGCATGGAAAGACCTGTAATTATTGTCAGCACAGTGTGCAATAATGTTAGGGGCGATATTGGATTTGCTAAGGAACCAGAACGGGTGAATGTGGCATTTTCCCGGGCTCAAGAATTGCTGGTAGTTGTCGGTTGCCACGATTTATTTACTCAACAAACAGGTACAGTGGGAAAAATGTATCAGGAAGTTTCAAAAACGGTGCGTCACTGCGGAGGTTTTGTAGATGTTTCTAGCGTCCTCAACTAAACCCATAGACTCGAATTTAAGTTCGCTAGCCGAACAGATTGAGCAACAAAATCCGGGTTTGTCAGTGTTGGCGGCGCGTCAATTCCGCTTTGCAATCCGCCAAACTCCGCTGGAGGTAGCGGTTAGCGAACCGCGCGAGTTTAACGTGTTGGAAGAGTTCATTTTGCGGGCGGGTGTTGAGTTTGAACCTGCGCCAACTTTGAAGGAATTGGCGGATTTGCTGGGGTTAGACGAGATTTTTGTGAAGACTACGGCGGCGACTCTGGTTAGTTTGGAAAGCTTGGAGGTGGCTGAAAATGGAAAAATTGCGATCGCCCCGCAAGGCAGAGATTTTTTCGAGAAAGGTGCGGTTAGTCGATCGCAAATTCAATCAATTTATGCCATTTCCGATCCTTTAAATCAAACTCTTACCTTTAAATTCGATGCTTTAGCCGCAGAATCGGTCAACTTGCCAGATTTAGCAGATTTAGTATCGCTCGAACATAAAATTACTGACTTGGCGGATTTAAGTATAGCAGAAATCCAGCCGTTAATTCAAGCTTCCGGCTTAGGAATTCACGTCCCCGAAAACGGCAAAATTGTCTCTGCTTGCGATGTCGTCGGCGACGATTTAGAGATTTGGCAAACAGTCTCGATTTTTGTGTTGTTAGATGCGATCGAAAATAAAACTACTATTCAAGCCCGACAGGGAAAGCAAATATTAGAAATCGCATCAAACTTGCTAAACGAACTCGAATCACAACAAAAACTTTCCTTGAACGACTTGTGTAAAGTAACCCCAGATATCGCACAGCAAGAATCAGAGACAATCCAGGTTCCGAAAACTTCTAAAAAGCCATCTAAGAAGAAAACCAAGTAAACGATATAATGATGACTAAACTCCTGATTAACTTAAAAATTAAAACTCTTTAGAAAATTAGGATTGTACCGATTGACAATATACCGCGATTTCGGTATAATTAATAGTTATTTGCAAGCGCGCTGAGAATTTGTTTGTGTCTGCCAAAGATACCTTCCACGAATCCGTAAAACGGGCCCTTCAAAAAGAACAGTGGGTGATTACTGCCGATCCACTAAAGTTTAAGTTTGGCAATGTTAACTTTCAGGTCGATTTGGGAGCAGAAAGGCTAGTCGCAGCGGAGCGAGGTGGGGAGAAAATTGCAGTCGAAATCAAAAGCTTCCTCAATTCCTCTGCGATTACAGACTTTTATGCTGCATTGGGGCAATTTCTCAGTTATCGGCTTGCCTTGGCATCGGTTGAATTGGAGTTTAGACTAAGCAGGTCAAAAAGTGCGATCGCACTGAGACTAGCGAACAGTTCTCAAGAACGGCAATGGTCACTGGGGGCAAGCTATCAGGCTCACCCATAAGATAGATGCCAGCGACCGTTGACGTTCTCGGAGACTTGCAACGCCGAAAAAAAACTGTCTGCGATAGTTTCAACAGACAGCGTAAGGGTAGAAGATTGAGAATTCAGCTAAAAATCTCAAATCTACCTGCCTGCAAAGTTTGAACAATTACGGGAATTTCGTCAACAAGCTTATGAATGTCTCGGCAATGCCAAAGACGCCACCTTTGAACTAGCAGACGCG